>JBBRJU010000452.1:0-3098 GCA_038218895.1 Burkholderiales bacterium | reverse complement strand
GGGCATCAGCTTGGGGTGCGGATAGCTGCTCAAGCCCTTGCCGCCCACTTCCTGGCGGAAGTTCAGCAGCTGCTCTTCGCTGAGCCGGCCTTCCATGAAAGCGCGGGCGTAGATGCCGGGCGCCGAATGGCCCTGGATGTAGAGCAGGTCACCACCGTGGGTGCCGCCCTTGTCGGTGTCGTCGGCATGCCAGAAATGGTTGAAGCCGGCGGCAAACAGGTGCGCGACGCTCTGGAAACTGCTGATGTGGCCGCCCAGGTCGCCACCGTCGGCCGGGTCGTGCCGGTTGGCCTTGACCACCATGGCCATCGCATTCCAGCGCATGTAGGCGCGCAGCCGGCCTTCCAGTTCCAGATTGCCCGGGCTGCGTTCCTCATCCACCGGCTCGATCGTGTTGACATAGGCGGTGGTGGCGGAAAAAGGCCGGTCAATGCCGTTCTGACGTGCCTCCTCGATCAACTGTTCCAGCAGAAAGTGGGCGCGCTCCGGGCCCTCGGCGCTGATGACTGCGTCCAGCGCGTCCAGCCACTCGCGGGTCTCCTGGGCGTCGCTGTCGAACGGTTTGGCGCTGGGCGCGTTGTTGGGGATGGCGGACATCGCTTGTCTCCTCGTTCCGGGGCTATGGGTGGTCGGTGTCAGTCTCGGCCGGCAAACAGTGTTGCACAACACGTTTTAATTTTCAAATGGTGCAAGTTGTTTTCGTATTGTGATAAATCAGAATGCCCGTCACTTTTGCAGCGTGCGTGACGGGAACCCGCCACGCGCTCGGGATAATCCCGGCCATGCCTGCCCCGCAATCGACTTCTCCCGCACCGGCCGAGCCCACCAAGGGCCAGCGCCGGCTGCTTGGCCGCTGGTGGCGCCGGCAGTCGCCCACCCGGCAAGACCGCTTCGCCACGCTGGCGCCGCTGGCGTCGGTGCTGCTGTTTCTGGCGGCCATCATTTCGGCGTTCTGGTACCTGCGCAACGAGGAGATCGACCGCGAAACCGAAACCGTCAAGCGCGACACCGAAATCGCGCAACAGCAGATCCGCCTGCGCCTGATCGAGAACCAGGAACAACTGGTGCGCATGGCGCGTGAACTGGTCACACGTGAACTGGACGCCAGCGACTTCACGCCCCAGGCCACCGCGTTCATGAACGACCGACCCGAGATCACCCAGTTCCTGTGGCTGGCGGCCGACCAGAGCACGCGGGCGCGCCACTCGGCACAGGCCGAGCGCGAGGAGTTGGTGCCGCCCGGAGCCGCACCGATGGCACCGGCGACCACCACCCCGATCACCGCACCGATCGCCAGGCCGACGGGCCGCACCGAGACCGATTGGGCCTTCATCGCCGCGCGCGACCTGCGCCAGCCCATCTACAGCCGGGTGTTCAAGGACCGCCACGGCGCCGAGGTGTTCCAAGTGCATGTGCCGATGCTCAGCCGCGGTCAGTTCAACGGTGCCTTGGTGGCCGACTACGCCATCGACGTGCTGCTGCGCCACTTCGTGCCGACCGAGGTCACGCAGCGCCATGCCATTGCGGTGATCGACGACCGCGAGCAGATCATCGCCAGCAGCGTGCTGCAGATGCCCGGTGAGGCGCAGCAGCGGCCGGCCATTCAACACGACGTGCCGCTGGCGCCGGCGGCCAACGGCCTGGTGCTGCGCGGCAGCGGCTACCGCACCTCGGTGGGCCTGATCGGCAACACCTTGTTCTGGATGGTGGTGGCGCTGTCAGTGCTGACCTTGTGGATGCTGCTGGGCACCTTCCGCCATGTGCGCAGGCGCGGCCAGATCCAGGGCGCCCTGGTGCAGGAGACGAACTTCCGCCGCGCGATGGAGAACTCCATGCTCACCGGCATGCGGGCGATGGACATCGAAGGCCGCGTCAGCTATGTCAACCCCGCGTTCTGTGCGATGACTGGCTTCACCGAGCATGAGCTGATCGGCCGCCTGCCGCCCTACCCGTACTGGCCGGCCGACCGCATCGACGAAAACACCCGCCTACTGCAGCAGGAGCTGCAGGGCCGCAGCCCGGCCGGCGGCATCGAAGTGAAGGTGATGCGCAAGAACGGCACGCTGTTCGACGCGCGCATGTATGTGTCACCCCTGGTCGACGCCCGCGGCCACCAGACCGGCTGGATGACCAGCATGACCAACATCACCGAGGCCAAGCGCATCCGCGACCAGCTGTCGGCCAGCCATGAGCGCTTCACCACCGTGCTCGAAGGGCTGGAGGCGGCGGTGTCGGTGCTCAGCGTGCAGCAGGGCGAGCTGCTGTTTGCCAACCGCAGCTACCGGCTGTGGTTCGGTGCCGATGCGCGCGGCCATGCGCTGCTGGCCAGCGGCGCGGGGACCGGCCTGCCAGGCGAGATGGCCGCCGACCTGACCGGCCACGACGATGAAGACGGCCTGGCCGGCATCCCGACGCAAGAGCTGGCCGGCCTGGGTGCCAACCCGCGCGAGGTGTATGCCGCCCAGCTCGACAAATGGTTCGACGTGCGCGCGCGCTATCTGCAGTGGACCGACGGCCGCCTGGCGCAGATGCTGATTGCCACCGACGTGACGGCCCGCCGCCGCGCTGAAGAGCTGGCGGCCCAGCAGGCCGAGAAGGCGCAGGTCAGCAGCCGTCTGATCACCATGGGCGAAATGGCCAGTTCGGTGGCGCATGAGCTGAACCAGCCGCTCACCGCCATCACCAACTATTGCAACGGCATGGTCAGCCGGGTGAAGGCCGACACCATCGACCGCGATGCGCTGATCGCCGCATTGGGCAAGACAGCCCGCCAGGCCGAGCGGGCCGGCCAGATCATCCACCGCATCCGCGCCTTCGTGAAGAAAAGCGAGCCGCAGCGCCAGGCTGCCACCGCCCGCGCCATCGTCGACGAAGCCGTGGAACTCGCCGGCATCGAGCTGCGCCGGCGCAACGTGGCCATCCATCATTATGTGGCCCTGCGTCTACCCGGCTTGCACTGCGACCCGATCCTGATCGAGCAGGTGCTGCTGAACCTGCTGAAGAATGCTGCCGAGGCGATCGACTCGGCCAAGATGCCGGCGTCGCGCCGCCACATCGAGCTGCGGGTGGTGCCCCGCCACACGCCCGATGAAGGCGGT
>JBBRJU010000451.1:0-3102 GCA_038218895.1 Burkholderiales bacterium | reverse complement strand
GCAGCCCCACCACCCAGCGCACGTCCAGCAGGCGCTGCAGCGCGGGGCTGAGGGTGTCGGTGGCGATGAAGGCGGGCTCGCGGCGCTGCCAGCGCTCTTGCACGGTGGCGGCGTCTTCGGCTGGCGGCAGGGCCAGCGCCTGGAAGATGTCGGCGGTGGTCACGCGCGCGGGGTCGTGCCGGGGGCCGTGCACCAGCACGCGCGCGCCTTCCTGCGCCAGGCGCAGCGCCAGCAGCGGGGTCAGGTTGGGCAGGCGGCGGGCGCCGTTGTAGCTGGGGATCACGATCACCGGCTTGTCGCTGTGCAGGGCCATGCAGCGGGCCTGCGTGGCCTGGGCAAAACCCAGCAACTCGTCGACCGTCTCGCCCTTGATGCGCATGGCCAGCGCAAACGCACCCACTTCCAGGTCGGTGACCTGGCCGTCGAGCACCTGGCCCAGCAGATCGGCTGCGGCGTCGATGCCCAGAGGCCGCGCGCCGTCACGGCCGCGGCCGATTTCCTTGATGTACTGCGCAATGCCCATGGTGAAACCCTTGCGTTTGTTGCGCCAGCCAGTCGCAAGTTTCGGGCCGAACGTGCCGGTGGCCCAGCATTGGCGCACGATTTGTTGCTGCTTTCGATGTGCTCGACGCCGATGGGCATGGTGCCGATGGGCATCGGTGCCATTCTGGCCGTGCGCGCGGTCGGCGGCTGGACCCGCATGGGTGGCTCGACGGCACCGGGCCGGTGTCTTGCCGTGTTGCATTGCAGATTTGCACGGCAGTTCTTTGGCTGATCCGATCCCGGCGCCACCAGCCGGTCTGGATATCATCGAATCTAGGGAGTGCCCCCCGGTTCAGCTTGCCGATTCAGGGGGCTCTGCCCAGAATCAACTTGTGGCCACCCCCAGTTCTGCCGCTCCGCATCCACCCATGACTGTTCCCTTCGGCACCGAGCGTGCCACTGCCCTGACACCGAAGCGGGCAGACAGTGCGCCCTGCGACGCGCTGCTGGCCCAGGCATTGCTTGCCCAGGCCCAGCAGCAGGGGCTGGCAGTGGCGGTCAAGTCCGCCGCCGATGGCTGTTACCTGCTGGTCAATGCCGCCTTCGCCAGCTTGCTCGGCGCCGACGCGGCCAGCCTGGTCGGCCGCAGCGATGCCGACTGGCTGGACGCCCCTACCGCTGCCCTGCTGCGCGCCGCTGACCACACCGCGCTGGCCCAGGGCGCTGCACTGGCCAGCGACCACCGCTTCGACCTGCGCGGTGAGCGGCGTGAATTCAAGGTGCTGCGGCTGGCCTCGCCGGCGGACGGCCAGCGGCTGATCTGCAGCATCTGGCAAGACCTGGCACCGCAACGCCAGCGCGACGCCCAATTGCGCCTGGCGCTCGACCAACTGGAACAACAGCAGAAGGCCAACGATGCCTTGCGCTTCGAGCTGTCGGAGCAAGGCCTGCGCGACCAGGCCAGCGGCCTGAACAGCCGTGCCCATTTCGACGACCAGATGCGCCGCGAGCTCGACCTGTCCACCCGCGAGCACCGCGAGTTCGCTCTGGTCTACATGGCGCTCGATCCGTTCAACGACAAGGTGAGCAACCTGGGCGCCCGCGCGCAGGAGCGCATTTGCGAAGCCATGGGCCGGTTGCTGCGTGGCAACACGCGCGCGATGGACGCTAGCTGCCGCATGGACGACCGGCACTTTGCGGTGTTGCTGTCGGGCGTGGGGCTGGCCACTGCCCACAGCCGCATGGAAGGCCTGCGCCGCCAATGCGCCACCCAGATCGTCATGCTCGATGGCGAGGAGCTTGGCTTCACCGTGGCCACGGGCGTGGCCAGCTTTCCGCACACCGCGCATGGCCATGATGAACTGATCACCGCCTGCTCGGCCGCCCTGGCCGAGGCCAAGCGCCGCGGCGGCAACACCGTGGCGCTGGCCAGCATCCGCTTCGAGGCGGGTTGAGCGCCGCCTCAACCGTGCAGCACGCGCCAGGCCATGAACCCGGCCAGCCCGTACAGCAGCACGGCAAACACCTTCTTCAGCCGCTTGGTGTCGATTAGGTGCGCGGCGCGCGCGCCCAGTGGCGCCATGCCCACGCTGGCCAGTGCCAGCACACCCAGCGCCGGCAGCGACAGGTAGCCCAGCGTGCCGGGCAGTGGCGACGGCAAACCCCAGCCAGCGATCACATAGCCGGTCGTGTTGGCCAGCGCGATGGGAAAGCCGAGCGCCGCGCTGGTGGCCACGGCGTTGTGGATGGCCACATTGCACCAGGTCATGAATGGCACCGAGATGAAGGCGCCACCCGCGCCCACCAGGCCCGACACCAGGCCGAGCACGCCGCCAGCGGCGGTGGCGCCCACCGGGCCGGGCATCTGCCGCCCCGGCTGGGGCTTGCGGTCGAGCAGCATCTGGGTGGCCGAGAAGCCGACGAAGCCGGCGAACAGCAGACCCAGTGCCTGGCCCTTGATCAGTGTGAACAGCCCGGCGCCCGACAGCAGCCCGCCGATGACGATGCCCGGCGCCAGTTTCTTCACCAGATCCCAGCGCACGGCGCCACGGGCATGGTGGGCGCGCACGCTGCTGATCGAGGTGAACAGGATGGTGGCCATTGCGGTGGCCACCGCCATCTTCAGCGCCAGGCCGGGTTCAACACTGCGGTTGCTGAAGATCACCGTGAGGAAGGGCACCATCAGCATGCCCCCGCCAATGCCCAGCAGGCCGGCCAGGAAGCCGGTGCAGCAGCCCAGCAGCAGCAGTTCCAGCACCAGAAGGGGGTCGAGCAGCGCCATCAGCAGACCACACCCGGTCGTGCCAGCACCGCCTGCCATTCGGCGTCGGTCAACGGTTTGATCGATAGCCGGGTGGAGTTGCGCGCCTGGTGGTTGCGAGACTGCAGGCCGCAGCGCGTGCATGCTGGCCGGCATGGCGCATTGGCGCGCGGGCCGCAGCAGACTTGCTCAGCAATAGGCATGTCGATGGGGGTGTTCGTTGCAGAACCGTGGACCGCATTCCTGATCCCAAGGGGGAGATCAGGTGGGCGAGGTCAGCGAGGCTTCGGGTTCATCTGACGCGAGACGATCACACCAGCCTTGCGATGTTCCAAGCCCTGGCTCATAGAGCATCGGAT
>JBBRJU010000450.1:0-3102 GCA_038218895.1 Burkholderiales bacterium | reverse complement strand
GCTCGTCGCGCACCATGTCGATGAAGTCGACGATGATGATGCCGCCCAGGTTGCGCAGCCGCAGCTGGCGGGCGATGGCGCCGGCAGATTCCAGGTTGGTCTTGAAGATGGTGTCCTCGAAATTGCGCGCACCCACGAAGCCGCCAGTGTTCACGTCCACCGTGGTCAGGGCCTCGGTCTGGTCGATGATCAGGTAGCCGCCGCTCTTCAGGTCGACCCGCCGGGCCAGTGCGCGGGCGATCTCTTCTTCGATGCCGTACAGGTCGAAGATCGGCCGCTCGCCCTTGTACAGCTCCAGCTTGGCCGCTGACCCTGGCGTGTAGGCCGCACCGAAGGCCTGCAGCGCATCGAACTGCAGCTGGCTGTCGATGCGGATGCTCTGGGTGCTGTCGGTGGCCAGGTCGCGCAGCACGCGCTGGGCCAGGTTCAGGTCTTGATGCAGCAGGGTGCCGGGCGGCTGGCTCATGCCCTGGGCACGGATGGCGGCCCAGGCCTTGCGCAGGTAGGCGATGTCGTCGGCCAGCTCGGTGTCGCTGGCGTCTTCGGCATTGGTGCGCAGGATGAAGCCGCCGGTGGGCGTGCCGTCGGGGGTGGCAGTGAGCTTCTGCATGCGCAGACGCAACTGCTCGCGCAGCTCGGCCGAGCCGATCTTCTGCGAAATGCCGATGTGGTTGTCTTGCGGCAGGAACACCAGCATGCGCCCGGCAATGCTGACCTGGGTCGACAGGCGGGCGCCCTTGGTGCCGATCGGGTCCTTGATCACCTGCACCATCAGGGTCTGGCCCTCGAACACCTGCCGCTCGATCGGGATCTGCACCGCCACGTCATGTTTGGGGTGGTGGCCGCCGCCGTGCAAGTCGGCCACATGCAAAAAAGCGGCGCGTTCCAGCCCCACGTCGATGAAGGCGCTCTGCATGCCCGGCAGCACCCGCGCCACCTTGCCCAGGTACACATTGCCGACCAGGCCGCGCTCCAGCGTGCGCTCGATGTGCAGGTCTTGCACCGCGCCGTTCTCGATGATGGCGACGCGGGTTTCCTGCGGCGTCCAGTTGATCAGGATGTCATGCATGCGCGGGGGACTCTTGTGGGCGCCGGGGGGCGCTTGTTCAGAACCGCACGCGCGCTTGTTTCAGCAACTGGGCCGTCTCGAAGAGGGGCAAACCCATGATAGCGGAGTAGCTCCCTCGCACCTCGGGGATCCAGCCCGCCAGCTGGCTCTGGATGGCATAGCCACCGGCCTTGCCGAAGGGCTGGCCGCTGGCGATGTACGCATCGATCAGCGCGTCGTCCAGCGGCGCGAAGTGCACGGTGGATACCCGCAGCGCCGCCAGCGTGCGCCGCGCCGTGCCCAAGGCCACAGCGGTCAACACCCGGTGGCTGCGGCCGCTGAGTGCCTGCAGCATGGCCCGCGCCTCGGCCGCGTCGGCGGGTTTGCCCAGGATGCGCCGGCCGATGGCCACCGTGGTGTCGCTGCACAGGATGGGCGCAGGCGGCAGGCCGCGGGCCTTCAGCCGGGCGCGGGCAGCCTGCAGCTTGCATGCCGTCACCCGCTGCACGTAGGCGGCGGGCAATTCACCGGGCAACACGGTCTCCAGCGCTTCGGCTGCATCGGCCTCGGCACCGGCGGCAGGCACCAGCAGCGCATGGCGCACACCCAGCTGGTCGAGCAATTGGCGGCGGCGCGGGCTCTGGCTGGCCAGGTAGATCAGGTTGGGCATCGGCTCATTCACGGTGGTAGGGATGGTTGGCCGTCACGCTCCAGGCGCGGTACAGCGCCTCGGCCAGCAGCACCCGCACGAAGGCATGCGGCAGCGTCAGGTCACTCAGGCGCAAGGTCTCGTCGGCGCTGGCCTTCAATGCCGGGTCCAGCCCGTCGGGGCCACCCACCAGCAGGGCCACGTCGCGGCCGTCACCCAGCCAGAAGCGCAGGCGCTCGGCCAGTTGCACCGTGGTGAGGCGGCTGCCGTGCTCGTCGAGCACCACCCGGCGGGCACCCTTGGGGATGGCGGCCTCCAGCCGCTGCGCCTCGGCAGCCATCAACTGCGCGGCGGTCTTGCCGCTGGTGCGTGGCTCGGCCTTCACCGCTTTCAGTTCCAGCCGCAGTTCGGGCGGAAAGCGCTTGGCGAAGTCGTCATAGGCCGATTCGGCCCAGGCTGGCGGGCGCTGGCCCACCGATGCCAGCAGCAGGCGCATCGGGGTGGCAGCGGCCGGTGGCTCAGCCGCCGGTCAGCTGCGGCGCGCCGGGGCCTTGCGCGTGGCGGCCTTCTTCGCCGGAGCGCGGCCTGCCGCTGTCGTGCCGGCAGCGGCGGTCTTGCGCGCCACCGGCTTGACGACGATGGTCTTGATCTTCGGGCCGGCCGGGGCGGTACCCGGGCCCGCCACCATCTTGCGCCCGGCTGTCTTGTGCGCGGGCGCTTTGCCAGCGGCCTTGCCAGCTGCCTTGGCGGCAGCCACCTGTTCGGCAGCCCTGGCGGCGATGGCGACGGCCGCAGCGGCCGCGCGCTCGGCATTGGTGGTGCGCACCACCGGCTGACCGGCGGTCTTGCGCGCCGGAGCCTTCTTGGCAGGCGCCTTCTTGGCAGGCGCTTTGGTGGCGGCCACCGGTGGCTTCTGCGCCCGCGCCACCCGTGCCGGGCCCTGCTTGGCCGCAGCGCCCTTGCGGGCGGCAGCCTTGCGCTCGGGCGCCATCGCAGGGGCGGCGTCGTTTGCGTCCTCGTCGGGCTCGCTGGCCTTCACCAGGCCGGTCTTGGTGGCGCCCAGCTTCATCTTCACTGGCTTGCCACCCCAGATTTCTTCCAGGCGGTAGTAGTCACGGATGGCCGGCTGCATCACATGGGCCACGGCGGCGCCGCAATCCACGATGATCCATTCACCGTTGTCGCCACCCTCGGTGGCCAGCACCGGGAAGCCTGCCGCCTTCACCGACGTGCGCACGCCGGAGGCCAGCGCCTTGGTCTGGCGGTTGCTGCTGCCGGTGGCGATGATCACCCGCTCGAACAGCGGCGAGAGATGCTCGGTGTTGAAGACCAGGATGTCCTGGGCCTTGACGTCTTCCAGGCCATCGACGATGGCCCGTTGCAATTTGCGAATGTCCATTCAGCC
>JBBRJU010000449.1:0-3107 GCA_038218895.1 Burkholderiales bacterium | reverse complement strand
GGCCAGCAGCTTGGCCTGGGCCGCCAGCAGCTGGGCGTCGGCGCCGGCGTCGATGGCCTCGGCGGCCTGCGTCACCATGGTTCGGCAGGCGGCCAGCTCGCTGGACGCCTCGGCCAGGCGCCAGCGCCAGCCCTGGTGCTGCTGCAGCGGCACACCGAAGCTGTGGCGCTGCAGTCCGTAGGCCTGCGCCACCCGCAGGGCTTCACCGACCATGCCGCAGCACATGGCGGCGATGTAGGTACGCGCACCGTTGATCGACCCCAGCGCGGCCTTGAAGGCCTGGCCCGGCGGGTGCAGCACTTCCTCGTCGCTGGCCAGGTAGCCGTCGAGCGTGAAGCCGCCGGTGCCGATGCTGTGCTGGCCGCCCAGGGCATAGCCGGGTTCGCGGATGAAGCCGGCGCGCTGACCGTCCACCACGAAGCCGGCAATGCCACGCCCGCCGCTGCCGGGCTCGGTCTGTGCATACAGCACCACCACGTCGGCCTCGGCGGCATTGCTGATCCAGGCCTTGGCGCCGTGCATGCGCCAGCGCCCGCCGGGCTGTCGGGTGGCGGTGGTGGTGATGGCGGCAAAGTCGGAGCCCGCGCCCGGTTCGGTCAGCGCGGTGCAGCCCAGGCGCCGGCCGGCCACCAGGTCGTCCAGATAGCGCGCCGCCACCGCCGGGTGCGCCTTGCGCGCCAGCAGTGCCGCCACGTTGTGGGTGTTGATCCAGGACATGCAGAAGCCGAAGTCACCGGCGGCCAGCACCTCGGCCACGCGGGTCTTGCAACTGAAACTGAAGTCCAGCCCGCCGTGGCTGGCCGGCAGCTGCAGCCGGGTGAGGCCCAGCGCCACCGCCTCGGCCAGCACCTCGCGGCCGATGCGGCGTTCACGCTCCCAGATGGGGGCAAGCGGGGTGATGCGGGTGCGCGCCAGCGTGGCGGCCTCGGTGATCAGCTGTTCTTCGGCAGGGCTCGGCGGCATGGCGGTCTCTGGTCGGCAAGGTGTTCGGTGGGTGACGCATGCTAGCGGTGCGGCCCCGGACAATCTGGCACCCAGGAGACCGCCCGATGACCGCTGCCCCGCCCGACCCGCCGCCTGTGCACTTGCAGCACGCCGGCCCGCCGCCCATCGACCTGCCGCATGCCCACCGGCGGCGTGCCGACCTGCACCACGCCGATCTGCACCACGCCGACCAGGAGCTTCCCGGCCCGCTGCCGGACGGGCTGCTGCCACCCGGCGTGCGCAGCCGCTTCGTGTCGGGCATCAACGGCTTGCGCATGCATCTGCTGGAGGCCGGCTTCGATGCGCCTGGCCGGCCGGTGGTGCTGCTGCTGCATGGCTTCCCCGAGCTGGCCTACAGCTGGCGCCATGTGCTGCCGGCGCTGGCGGCGGCGGGTTACCACGCCATCGCGCCAGACCTGCGCGGCTACGGCCGCACCACCGGCTGGGCCGACCGCGCCGATGCGCCGATCGCCCCGTACCGCTGGCTCAGCCTGGTGCGCGACGCACTGGCCTTGGTGCTGGCACTGGGCCACCGCCGGGTGCATGCGGTGGTGGGCCATGATTTCGGCGCACCGCTGGCGGCCTGGTGCGCGCTGCTGCGGCCCGACGTCTTCCAGCGCGTGGTGCTGATGAGCGCGCCCTTCGGCGGCCCGCCAGGGCTGCCGTTCGACACGGACCGTGGCCCGCCAGGGCTGCCGTTCGGCCCCCTGAACCACCCGCCACGCCCCGTCCCCGATGTGCACGCCGACCTGGCCGCGCTGCCGCGTCCGCGCTTGCACTACCAGTGGTACTACAGCCTGCCTGCGGCGGCGGCCGAGCTGGCGCACCCGCCGCAGGGCCTGCACAACTTCCTGCGCGCCTACTACCACCACAAGAGCGCTGATTGGCCTGGCAACCAGCCCGCGCCGCTGCCGGGCTGGACCGCCGAGGCCCTGGCGCAGCTGCCGACCTATTACGTGATGGACGCGGCCACCACCATGCCCGCCACGGTGGCGCCGCACATGCCCACGCCAGCCCAGGTGGCCGCCTGCCGCTGGCTGCCCGATGCCGCGCTGCAGGTCTATGCCGCTGAATACGCCCGCACCGGCTTCCAGGGCGGGCTGAACTGGTACCGCAACAGCACCGACCCGGCCGGCCAGGCCGAACTGCAGCTGATGGCCGGGCGGTGCATCGACGTGCCTGCGCTGTTCATCGCCGGCGCCAGCGATTGGGGCATCCACCAGCGCCCGGGTGCCTTTGCAGCCATGCAGGCCGGTGCCTGCAGCCAGCTGCGTGGCTGCCATCTGCTGCCCGGCGCCGGCCACTGGGTGCAGCAAGAGCAGCCCGAGGCGGTCAACCGCCTGTTGCTGGGGTTTCTGCAGACGGCGTGATGTGTCGCGTGGTGGGTTGTGTGGTGCGCTGTGTCGTGGGCTGTGTGGTGCGCTGTGTGGCGCGCCGGGTGGTGGGCGGGGCCACCACCACGGTGCCGGTGGCCGTGCGGGCACGCAGCTGCCCGCAGCCACCTTCCACATCCTGGCCGGCCGAATGCCGCAGCTTGGTGAGGATGCCGCGCCGGTGCAGATGGCGCGCCATCGCGGCCGCGCGCTCCCAGCTCGGCCGCTGGAACGGCATGCCGCCCACCACGTTCCAGGGGATCAGGTTCAGCAGGCCGAAGCGGCCCGCCAGCAGGCGTTCGATGCCGGCCAGTTCGTCGTCGCCGTCGTTCACGCCGGCCAGCAGCGTCCACTGGTATTGCACCGGGTAGCCGCTGGCGCGGGCATAGGCATCGGCCTGCGCGACCAGTTCATCGGGCGTCAGCTGCGGCGCGCGCGGCAGCAGGCGCTCGCGCAGCGCGGCGTCGCTGGTGTGCAGCGACAGCGCCAGCGCCGGGCGCACGTCGCCCGGGCCCAGCGCCTGCAGGTGGGCGAAGGCGCGGGGGTCGCCCACGGTGGAGAACACCAGGTTCTTGTGGCCGATCTGGCCCACCGTGCCCAGCAGCGTGATGGCCTCCATCACGTTGTCCAGGTTGTGCGCCGGCTCGCCCATGCCCATGAACACCACTCTTCTGACCTTGCGCCGGGTCCGCGCCAGCGCCACCTGGGCGACGATTTCCGCACTGCCAAGTTGGCGTATCAGCCCGCTCT
>JBBRJU010000448.1:0-3109 GCA_038218895.1 Burkholderiales bacterium | reverse complement strand
GAGCACCTTTTCGGCGAAGCGGTCACCGCGGCGCGCCAGCGTGGCGCGCAGGCGGCGGATGTCGCAGATGTCGGTGCCGATGCCGTGGATCATCTGGGCGTGCGTGCGCCGCCGGGCTGCCCCGAGGCGGACACACCGGCTTGGGGCAGCAATGGCGCAGGCATCTCGGCGGCCATGAACGCACGCTGGATGCAGCGCTGGTAGTCGCGGATGGTCTCGGTCAGGCCGAGCGCCAGCGCATCGGCGATCAAGGCATGGCCGATCGACACTTCCAGCACGCCGGGCACGGCGCGCAGGAAGTCAGTGAGGTTATCGCGGCTCAGGTCGTGCCCGGCGTTGATCTCCAGCCCTGCCGCCAGCGCAGCCTCGGCCGCTGCGGTGTAGCGCGCCAGCACGGCGGCCTGCTGCGGCGTGCCATGGGCGCTGGCATAGGCCTCTGTGTAGAGCTCCACCCGCTCGGCGCCCGTGGCCCGTGCGGCGGCCATCTGGTCGGGCAGCGGGTCCATGAACAGGCTGACACGCACGCCCAGCGCACGCACCTCGTCGACCAGCGGCTGCAGGCGCGCCGCATCTTCTGGGAAGCGCCAGCCGTGGTCGCTGGTGAACTGGTCTTCGCTGTCGGGCACGAAGGTGACCTGGTGCGGGCGGATCGCGCGCACAAAGCCCATCAGGTTGTGGAAGGGGTTGCCCTCGATGTTGTATTCAGCCTGGGGCCATTGCTGCAGCAGCGCCTGCAGGTCGTGCACGTCCTGGGTGCGGATGTGGCGGGCATCGGGCCGCGGGTGCACGGTGATGCCCTGGGCACCGGCTTCCAGCGCCTGGCGCGACAGCGCCACCACATCGGGGATGCCGATGTGCCGGGTGTTGCGCAGCAGCGCGATCTTGTTGACGTTGACCGACAGCGCCGTGCGGTGCGGCCGGGCGTGGGCTTCTGGGGCGACGAGGGGGTTCATGGCAGCGGTCCGGGCGCTCGCTCAGGCTGCGCGCGGCGGTGCCGCATCCAGCAGCCGGCGCACATCCAGCATCAGCTGGCGGGTGCGCAACGGGGGCGAACCCAGATGATAGTGAAGCAGGCTGCGCAACTGGCCGCGCAGCGCCGGCAAGGCGCCCTGGCAGGCACGCCGCAGGGCCGGGCGGTCATCCGCATCCAGCGCGGCCTGCAAGGCCAGGCACAGGCTGCCAGGCAGGCTGGCTGGCTGGCTGGCGTACTGGCTGGCAGACTGGCTGGCAGATGTGCTGGCAGCCAGTCTGGCTGGGGCGTCGGCCACCGGCAGCAGGCCGCCATCGCCGCTGAGCCGGTAGTGGCGTCCGGGCTGCACCGGCTCTTGCGTGGTGGTGGCGCGCGACAGTTCCGGCAGCACACCGGTCTCGCGCAGCAGCAGCAGCTCGAAGGCGCGCAGCGGTGCCTCATCGGGCGCCACCGCCAGCACCTGCAGCGCATCGGCATAAGCGTCGAACAGCGCCGGATGCGGGTCGCCGCGGGCCAGCAGCTTCATCAGCAGCTCATTGAGGTAGAAGGCCGCGAACAGCCGTGCCGGCGGCATGGCCGCACCGGCGCCGGCGTACTCGGCCGACCGCAGCAGCAGGATGTCGGCGCCCTCGTCGGCCTTGGGCCGGGTGGTCAGCACCAGCAGGCGCTGAAACGGCAGCAGCACCGGCCGCAGCTGCGAATAGGGACGCTTGGCGCCCTTGGCCACTGCCGCCAGGCGGCCATGGTCCCGGGTGAACAGGTCGAGGATCAGGCTGGTCTCGCTCCAGTCCCACTGGTGCAGCACGAAGGCCGGCTGCGGGGCCGACCGGCTCACCACAGTGCGTGCAGCCTGCGTGGCGCTGCCGTCATGCGGGCGTCGTGCTCAGGCCGCACAGCGTGGCCAGGCATGCGCAGGGTGGGCAGCACAGGCGCGGGACCACGGTGCGCAGCAAGCAGGTGCATGCTGACTCACTCGTAGCCGTAGGACCGCAAGTGCTCCTCGCTGTCCGCCCAACCCGAGCGCACCTTTACCCACAGCTCCAGGAACACCTTGTTGCCGGTGAGCTTCTCGAGCTCGACCCGCGTCTCGCTGCCGATGCGCTTGAGCCGGTCGCCACCATCACCGATCACCATGCCCTTGTGGGCATCGCGCTCGACGACGATGGTGGCGGCGATGCGGCGCAAATTGCCTTCTTCCTCGTACTTGTCGATCACAACGGTGGCGCTGTAGGGCAGCTCGTCGCCGGTCAGACGGAACAGCTTCTCGCGGATCAGCTCGGCCGCCATGAACTTGTCGCTGCGGTCGGTGAGCGCGTCTGCCTCGTGCAGCCACGCCTGCTCGGGCAGGTAGGGCTCGACGATCTTGAACAGCCGCTCGACGTCGCTGGGCTTGGTCGACGACATCGGCACGTATTCGGTGAACGGGTGACGCTCCTGCATGCTCTTGAGCCAGGGCAGGATGTCGGTGCGGCGCACCACCACATCCAGCTTGTTGGCGACCAGGAAGCAGGGCTTGTCGGGCGGCAGCAGGGCCAGCACCTTGGCGTCATCGAGGCTGAAGCGGCCGGCTTCCACCATGAACAGCACCACGTCCACATCCCCCAGCACCGACGTGACGGTGCGGTTGAGGTTGCGGTTGAGCGCGGTGCGGCCGCGGATCTCCTTGGTCTGGAAGCCCGGCGTGTCAACGAAGATGAATTGCGTGGCGCCCAAGGTGCGGATGCCGGTGATGCGGTGGCGCGTGGTCTGGGCCTTGCGCGAGGTGATGCTGATCTTCTGACCCACCAGGGCATTCAGCAGCGTGGACTTGCCCACGTTGGGCCGGCCGACGATGGCGATCAGGCCGCAGCGGGTGGTGGCGGCAGCAGCGTCCGCATCAGGCACAGGGGTGTCGGTGATGTCAGTTCCTCAGTGGTGCGCAGTCAGCTGCGCAGCGGGCCGCCCGGCTTGTCGCTGGCCTTCAGGCGGCTGAGCATGCGGCGGGCGGCCTCCTGCTCGGCACTGCGGCGTGAGCGGCCCTCACCCTGCTCGGCCAGGCCCAGCGTCGGCACACCGCATTCCACCTCGAACGTCTGGGCATGCGCCTGGCCGCGGGTGGCCACGATGCGGTAGCTGGGCACCGCCAGCTTGCGGGCCTGC
>JBBRJU010000447.1:0-3122 GCA_038218895.1 Burkholderiales bacterium | reverse complement strand
CCGCCGCTGGCCGCAGGTGTTTGCGCTGGGCGGCGGCCATGGCGCGGCGGCGGCGGGCTACGGGCCCGCGCTGATCGATGATGACACGCCGCCGCCGGCGCATGCGCGCTTCTCGCGCCGCCATCTGGCCAAGGTGCTGGGCGTCGGCCTGGGCCTGTGGCTGCTGGGCATGGCGGCCTTGATCGCCAGCCAAGGCTGGCAGGGCACGCTGACGCAGATGGGCTGGTTCTTCACCAAGGCCGCGCTGCTGACCATCGGCGGCGCTTATGCCGTGCTGCCCTACGTCTACCAGGGCGCGGTCGAGCAGTACCAGTGGCTCAGCGGCGCGCAGATGATCGACGGCCTGGCGCTGGGCGAAACCACGCCGGGGCCGCTGATCATGGTGGTGGCCTTCGTCGGCTTCGTGGGCGGCTGGGTGCGGCAGGTGCTCGGGCCGGACGCGCTGTTTGCCGGCGCGGCGCTGGCAGCCTGCGTCGTCACCTTCTTCACCTTCCTGCCGTCGTTCGTCTTCATCCTGGCCGGCGGCCCGCTGGTGGAAGCCACCCACGGCCGACTGGGCTTCACCGCGCCGTTGACGGCCATCACCGCCGCCGTGGTGGGGGTGATCCTGCAACTGGCGCTGTTCTTTGCCGGGCACACGCTGTGGCCACAAGGCTTGGCGGGGCCGTTTGCCTGGGCGTCGGCCGGCATCGCGCTGGCAGCAGCGGTGGCGCTGTTCCGCTTTCAGGTGGGGGTGCTGCCACTGCTGGGCAGCTGCGCTGCAGCCGGGCTGCTGCTGCAGTGGCTGGGCTGAGAGTCCGACAGTCTGAGGCTGGGCCAGAGGCCGGGCGCTTTCAGGCCTGTGCCACGCGGGCCAGACCTTCGGGGTCGATCACCCGCACGTTGTAGCCGGCCACCTCGATCAAGCCCTGGCGGCTGAAGCTGCGCATCAGGCGCGACAGGGTCTCGGGCGTGATCGCCAGTTGCGAGGCCACATCGCGCTTGCGGTCGGCCAGCTTCACCATCGCCTGGCCGGTGCTGCCGGGCAAGGGCACGCTGCGCTGGTGCAGCCACTGGGCCAGGCGGCCCGGGGCGTCCTTGTGCATCAGCTCATGGGTGTTGACGGCCAGCGCCTGCACTTCACGCGCCAGGCCCTGGATCAGGCGCTGCGCCAGGCCGGGGTGGGCGGCCAGGCGCGCCTCCAGCGCGTCGCAGGGCAGCTCGACCACGCTGGCCGCGCCCATGGCCTGGGCGTCCATCGCATGCGGCCCCGACAGCCAGGCCGAGCTCAGGTCGAGCCAGGCCGGGCCGCGCACGATGCGCTCGGTGCGGAACACGCCATCGGCAGTGCGCATGCCGAGTGCCACTTCACCGCTGCGCAGCGCCACCAAGGTGCGGGCGGCGCTGCTGCGGCTGATCACGCTCTGGCCGGCTGCCACGTGGCGCAGGCTGGCCAGTTGCGCCAGCGTGGCCAGTTCGTCAGCGCCCAGCGCCGGCGCGCCCAGCAGGCTGGCCCAGAGCAGCGCCTCGGCCGTGCCGGCAGGCAGGGCCGGTCCGCGCAGCGGCTCGGGTACAGCGGCCTTGGCGATGTGCCCGGGCCTGCGTTCGGTCAGACCGGTGAGGCCGGCTGCAATGGCGTGGGTGTGTTCCATGCGGGTCAGGGCCTGGTTGTGCAGAGGGTCCGGTGGCGGCGCATGCCGCGCAAGACCATGCCAGCGATGCTCCCGCAGCCATGCCGGGACCGGCTTGCGCTGGATCAACGGCACGGCATGGTGCGCCCAATGACAACGGCCACCCGGTTTGCCCGGGTGGCCGTTGTGGACGCCGGCCCGGGCGAGCCCGGGCGGCGGTGGATCCATGGCGATGGATCAGGGGCGCTGCATCAGGGGCGCTGCATCAGGGGCGCTGCATCAAAAACGGTGGCGGATGCCCACCGCGTAGCTGTTGCCGGTGCGCAAGCCCGTTTTCTTCTCGTTCATGTAGACCGCATACACATCGGTGCGCTTGGACAACTGGTGGCCGTAGCCGAAGCTCAGGGTCTTCAGGTCGGCGCCGACGTCGGGGCTCAGCTTGTTCCACTGCAGCATCAGCTTGCCGATACCCAGCGCGTAATCGGCGCCCAGGCCGATCACCTGGGTGGTGTTGTCGATGGTCTTGTTGTCGCTGCTGCCGTACTGGGCGTAGAACTTGGCCGGCGCCATGTTGTAAGACAGACCCAGCTGCCAGGCGGTGGTGTCCGGATTGAACGGACCGGTGCCCTTCTCGACCTGTTGCCAGGCGAAGCCGGCACCAAACGGACCGCCGAAATACAGCGCGCTCAAGCCGATGTTGCGCCCGCCGTTGCCTTCACCCAGGGCCGCATGCCCGGTGAAGCTCAGGCCACCGAAGTTGGGGCTGCTGTACTTGACCGAATCGCTCCACCCGGTGTCGCCCGACACCTGGAAGTTGCCGCCGCTGGTGAAGGTCTGGCGGATGGCCGGCGAAAAGCCGAATGAATCACCAAACGGGTTGAAGATCAGCGTATTGACGAACAGCGACGTGGTGTTGCGGCCGAGCGTGACCGTGCCGGCACCACTGCTCACACCCACATAGGCGTTGCGGGCCCAGAAGGTGTCACCGTCGAAGCGGCCCGCCTGGGCGGTGTCGGCACGCATGAAGCTTTCGATCGCGAACACCGCGCTCATGCCGCCGCCGAGGTCTTCCGACCCCTTGAAGCCGATGAAGCTGGTGGTCATGTTGCCGCTGTTGATGTTCTTGTCGGTACTGCCGCCGGGCGCCTTGCTCGAACCGACCGACAGGTCGATCAGGCCGTACACCGTCACCGACGACTGGGCAGACACGGCCGGCGCGGCCAGCGCAACCAGGGCGGCCAGCAAGATGGAACGGGTGGGCGATGGGAAACGAAGCATTGAAACTCCTGGTTGTGGATTTTTTTGACAGCCCAAGGCTAGCAAAGCGCATGCCGCTCAGGGCTGACAACACCGCGGCAGTGTCGGGCCGGTGCAACAGCCGGGCCAGCGGTGGCGCTGCGCCGTGGCGGGGCGCCACGCACCAGCGTCCCGAAACCCCCTCGGCCTGGCGCCCAGCCCCACAACCATGAAGTGAACAGGCTGGGCGGCCAGCTGACGCAAGGCGGCGGGGGC
>JBBRJU010000446.1:0-3126 GCA_038218895.1 Burkholderiales bacterium | reverse complement strand
AACGTGGCCCGTGTGCTGCAGCCGGCCGACACACCGTTGTCGGCCAACGGCCAGGCGCAGGCGGTGCGGCTGGGCCAGCGGCTGGCCGCCGGGCAGCCGCTGCGGCCGGCTGGCATCGTCAGCAGCGATCTGCCGCGCGCGCTGCAGACGGCGCAGGCGGTGGCCGACGCCACCGGCCTGGCCATCACCACCAGCGCGCTGCTGCATGAGCGCAATTTCGGTGATCTGCGCGGCCAGCGCTACGACAGCCTGGGCTTCGACCCGCTCAGCCGCGACGAGGCGCCGCCCGATGGCGAATCGGCCGCGCAGTTTGCCGCGCGCTGCGCCGCTGCCTGGGCCTGGGTGCTGCAGCAGCAGGCGGCGCTGGGTGGCCCGCTGGCGGTGGTGACACATGGCCTGGTGATCCGCCAGTGGCTGCACCTGGGCCCGCTGCAGGTGCCAGCGCACCTGGCGCTGCCCGAGCGTTTGGCCAACACCTCGGTCACGGTGGTCACGGCCGGCGTGCCGCATGCCGTCAGCCTGGTCGATTGCACCGCCCACCTGGGTGCGGGCGTGCAGGCCGACGCCAAGAGCCTGTCGGGTGGTTGACACCCAGAAGCCGGCAACACCATGACCCAGGCAAAGACGATGCTCGTGACGGGCGGCGGCATCGGCATCGGCCGGGCCACCGCCCTGGCGTTCGCCCAGGCGGGCTACCACGTGGTCATCACCGACATCCTCGTGGCCGAGGGCCAGGCCGTGGCAGCGCAGATCACTGCCGGCGGCGGCAGTGCATCGTTCGCAGCGATGGACGTGCGCTCCAGTGCGCAGGTCGATGCGGTCATTGCTGCGGCCATTGCCGAACATGGTGCGATCGACGCGCTGGTGTTGAATGCAGGCATCGCGCACAAGGTGCCGCTCGGCCAACTGACGGATGTGCGCTGGCACCAGACCCTCGACATCGACCTGACAGGCATGTTCCGGGTGGCGCGCGCTGCCTTGCCCGCGATGCGTGCCCGCCGCGCCGGCGCCGTCGTCTGCCTGACGTCGCTGATGGGCGTCGCCTGGGGCTGGAGCGCACATGTGCACTACTCGGCGGCCAAGGCTGGCGTGATCGGGCTGATGCGGGGCCTGGCGGCCGAGGTCGCGCCCGATGGTGTCCGTGTCAATGCGGTGTCACCCGGCTACGTGCGCACCGCACAGCTGTTGTCTGAAGAACACTCGCTGGGCCCGCAAGGCGTCGCGCAGGCGGCCCACCGGGTGCCGCTGGGGCGTGTCGGCGAGCCCGACGACATCGCCGACGTGATCTTGTTCCTGGCCTCCCACCAGGCGCGCTACGTGACCGGCCAGGTGATCGTCGCCGACGGCGGACTCGCGATCAGCCCGCAGTAGTGCCGGCCTGCGCCAGGGGTGCGGTGGTGCGGGCGTGCCGACAAATGGCCGACCGATGGCCCGCTGCAGCGGCCATGCACCGCTGGCGAGCGGGGGGTTCTGTGCCATGCTCTGTGCAAGGCGGTCCGACGCGCCGGCATTTGGTGGCCGACACACCCGCCCCGGAGCAGCAGCATGGCACAGCTTGATCGCGCAGACACCGGTCCACAGGAATCGGCGGCAGCCTTGCCCGCCACAGCGCACGGCGCCGCAGGCGGGGTGGCTGATGCGCACCGCTTCCAGCGGCTGTTGGAAGGGATGCACGGCATTGCCGTGCAGGGCTACGACCGGCAGCGGCGGGTCATTTTCTGGAACGACGCCAGCACGCGCCTGTACGGCTACACCGCCGCCGAGGCCATGGGCCGCCAGCTCGAAGACCTGATCATCCCGCCGGGCATGCGCAGCGTCGTGGTGCAGGCGGTCGACGGCTGGCTCGCCAGCGGCGCCTGCTCGATGCCCGCTGAAGAGCTGGTGCTGCGCCACAAGAGCGGCGGCCCGGTGCGGGTGATCTCGAGCCACACCATGCAGATCAATGCCGCCGGCGCCCCCGAGTTGTACTGCGTGGACATCGACATCGGCGCGCGTGTGCAGGCCGAATCGGCGCTGCGCGACAGTGAGCAGCGCTTTCGCGCGCTGACCGCGCTGTCTGCCGACTGGTATTGGGAAACCGACGCGGGCCACCGCATCGTCGCGACGACAGCCAGCGGCGCCGGCGACAGTGCCATGCACAGCACTGCGCAGTTGGGGCATGCGTACTGGGAATTGCCCTTGACGCCCAGCGACCCGGGTGGGTGGTGGCGGCAGCGTGATGCGATGGACCGCCACCAGCCGTTCTACGACTTCGAACTGCGGCGCCACGGTGACGATGGCCGCCAGCGGGTGTATTGCCTCAGTGGCACGCCGCGCATCGACGAAGCCGGTGGCTTTGCGGGTTACCACGGTGTCGGCAGCGACACCACCGCGCTGCATGACGCCGAAGTGCAGCGCCTCAAGCTCGAAGGGCAGCTGCGCGAGGCACAGAAGATGGAGGCCCTGGGCACGCTGGCCGGTGGCATTGCCCACGACTTCAACAACGTGCTGGGGTCGGTGCTGGTGGGCCTGGCACTGGCGCGGCAAGATGCCGCGCAGGGCCTGCGGGTGGACGAGCGGCTGGCGCAGATCGAGAGCTCCGCGTTGCGCGCACGCGCGGTGGTGCAGCAGATCCTGTCGTTCAGCCGCCGCCATGCGCCGGTGCTGCGGCGGGTCGCGCTGGCGCCCTTGGTCGGCGACGTGGCGCAGCTGATGGGCGCCACGCTGCCGGCCGGCGTGACCCTGCACACCGTGCTGGCCGATGTGCCGCTCGATGTGCGGGCTGATGGCAACCAGCTGCACCAGCTGCTGATGAACCTGTGCATCAATGCCTGGCAGGCGCTGCAGGGCAACGCCGGTGAGATCGTCATCGGCCTGGCCGCAGCACCTGCGCGCCTGCTGGCCAGCGCCCCGGCAGGCCATGCGGCTGAAGACGCACCCACCGGCCCGTGTGCCCACCTGTGGGTCAGCGACACCGGCTGCGGCATGGACGCGGCCACGCAGTCGCGCGTTTTCGAGCCCTTCTTCACCACCAAGCCGCTGGGCACCGGCACCGGCCTGGGTCTTTCGCAGGTGCACGGCATCGTCACCGCCCACGGCGGCGTCGTCCGCATGCGCAGCCAGCCCGGCCAGGGCAGTGTCTTCAAC
>JBBRJU010000445.1:0-3132 GCA_038218895.1 Burkholderiales bacterium | reverse complement strand
CGTGGGCCTGCAGGCCCTCGACCTGGATTGCGCCTGCGGTGAACAGTGGGCCGCTGTCCAGCGTCACCTGCAGGCTGGCGCGCTGGGTCGTGGTGTCGACGTCGGCCTGGCTGGCGGCCAGGCTGGCGGTCGCATAGCCTGCACTGCGCAGCGTCGTCAGCAGGCCCTGCTTGGTGTCCGACCAGTCGGGGTTGCGGAATGGCACCCCAGCGCGCAGCGGGCCGGCCCCGCGCAGCTTGTCCAGCAGCGCTGCGGCCTGGCCATCGCCGTCGGCGATGCGGCGCGCCAGCGCACCCCGGGCATCGATCTGCAGCGCTGCCACCCTGGTGCGCGGGCCGGGCACCACGGTGACCCGCACCTCGGTGGGCTGGCTGCCACTGCGCTGCACGGTGACGTCGGCATCGAAATAGCCCTCGGTCTTCAGCAGATCACGTGCCTGCGCCGGCGCCGCGGCAATCAACCGCGCCCATTCGCCGGCGTCCAGCGACTCGCTGCTGCGCAGGTTCTGCAGCTGGGCCAGATCCAGGTATTGCAGCAGCAGTGCACGCAGCGCCGAGGGTGCCTCGACCTCCAGACGGATGACCATCGCGGCGGCTGCCGCCTGCGCCGCATCGGCTGCGGCCGCCTGGTCGGCCGGCTTGGCCGCAGCGTCCTCCTTGGGCAGCAGTGCGCAGCCCGAGGCCACCACGGCCAGTGCCAATGTCAGCGCGCGAGCGAGCAGGCGCAGCGCCGCGCTCACTTGCTGAGCAGACGCATGGCCCCTTCCAGCCCCGCCAGGGTGAGCGGAAACATGCGCTGGTTGACCAGTTGCTGCACCACCGCGATGCTCTGGCGGTACTGCCACACGCCCTGCGGCTCGGGGTTGATCCAGGCGTACTTGGGGAAGGCGTTGGTCAGGCGCTGCATCCATTCGGCGCCCGGTTCTTCATTGTTGTATTCGACGCTGCCGCCGGGCTGCAGGATCTCGTAGGGGCTCATCGTCGCGTCGCCGATAAAGATGAGTTTGTAGTCCTTGTTGTACTTGCGGATGATGTCCCAGGTGGCCGTCTTTTCACTGAAGCGGCGCCGGTTGTTCTTCCACATGAAGTCATAGACGCAGTTGTGGAAATAGTAGAACTCGAGGTGCTTGAACTCGGTCTTGGTGGCCGAGAACAGCTCTTCCACCCGGTGGATGTGCTCGTCCATCGTGCCGCCCACGTCCATCAGCAGCAGCACCTTCACCTTGTTATGGCGTTCGGGCACCAGCTTGATGTCGAGCAGTCCGGCGTTGGCGGCGGTGCAGTGGATGGTGTCGTCCAGGTCCAGCTCTTCGGCCGCGCCTTCACGCGCAAAGCGGCGCAGCCGGCGCAGCGCCACCTTGATGGTGCGGGTGCCCAGTTCCAGTGTGTCGTCGTAATCTTTGTAGGCGCGCTGGTCCCACACCTTCACCGCGCTCTTGTTGCGGCTTTTGTCCTGGCCGATGCGCACGCCCTGCGGGTTCTGGCCATAGGCGCCAAACGGGCTGGTGCCGCCGGTGCCGATCCATTTGTTGCCGCCTTCATGGCGCTCTTTTTGTTCCTCGAAGCGCTTCTTCAGCGTCTCCATCAATTCATCCCAGCCCATCTTCTCGATCTTGGCCTTCTCTTCGGCGCTGAGTTCGAGTTCCAGGTTCTTGCGCAGCCATTCCAGCGGCACTTCCTTGGTGAAGTCGGCCAGCATCTCCACGCCCTTGAAGTAGGCGCCGAAGGCCCGGTCGAACTTGTCGAAATGAGCTTCGTCCTTGACCAGCGTGGTGCGGGCGAGGTAGTAGAACTGATCGACCGACTGGTCGATGACGCCCGCCTGGATGGCTTCGAGCAGAGTGAGGAATTCCTTGACCGAAACCGGCAGCTTGGCCGCGCGCAGGGTGTAGAAGAAGTTGATCAGCATCGGGGGGCTTTCGGCGGCCGTCGACAGGAGGCCAAGGCGAGGGGCAAGCATACCCACTTCGGCTTGGGCCCGGCGTCCGGCTGGCGACGCCGGGCAATCGTGTGTGCGCCAGGCCGGGTCGGGTCAGGCCTTGCCGCGCGGCTTGCGCATGCTGGCGCCCGGCGCCGGGTGGGCCCGCAGCCAGTTGAAGAACTCGGCATACCAGAGCCGGCTGTTCTGGGGTTTCTGGATCCAGTGGTTCTCGTCGGGGTACCACAACAGGCGTGCCGCCACGCCGCGGGCCTTCAGCGTGTTGTAGTAGGCCAGGCCCTGGGCATCGGGCACACGGTAGTCGAGTGCGCCGTGGATCACCAGCGTGGGCGTGTGCATGGTGGCGGCAAAGGCATGCGGGCTCTGCGCATGCACGCGGGCCATGTCGTCCCAGTACCAGCCGCCCAGCTCCTTGGCATGCCAGGCCCAGGCGTCGTCGGCAAACATCGCCGTCCAGTCGAAGCATCCGGCATGGCACACATAGGCGGCATAGCGACCTGCCGGCACATGGCCGTTCATCCAGGCCACCATGAAGCCGCCATAGCTGCCGCCGGTGGCGTAGACCCGCGCCGGGTCGATGTAGGGGCGCTTGAGCAGCTCGGTGGTGGCGGCTTCCACGTCCTGCAGCTCCAGCTGGCCCCAGCGGCCGGTGATGCTGTCGAGAAAGGCGTGGCCGAAGCTGGACGAGCCGTGGTAGTTGACAACCGCCACCACGTGGCCCTGGTCTGCAGCGCCCTTGCCCTTGGCGCGCTGGTCCGCCACACCGCCGGCGGCAAACAGCGGATTGTTCCAGCGGTAGTGCCAGTTGTCGCCCACTGCGGTGTGCGGCCCGCCGTGGATCACCTGCAGCAGCGGATAGCGCTTGGTCGCGTCGAAGCCGGGCGGGAAGAACACCCACACCTGCACCGCATCACCCTGCGCGCCGGTGATTCGGATGGCCTCGTGCCGGCCCAGCTGGATGCGCGCCATCAGCGCGTCGTTGAAGGTCTCGATGCGGCGTGGCGGCGCGCCGGGCAGCAGCACATGGCAGCGCGCCGGATGGTCGGCGGCGTCGGCCACCGTCACCACCGTGCCGGCCGCCTTGTCGAAACCCTGCACCGTGCCGCCCGGCACCAGCACTTCGGCGCGGCGGTCGGCCAGGTCGAAGCGCCACAGATGGCGCTGGCCCTGCTGCTCGGCCAGCAGCAGCACAGC
>JBBRJU010000444.1:0-3132 GCA_038218895.1 Burkholderiales bacterium | reverse complement strand
GGGACGACTACATCGAGAACGGGCCGATCACCGCCATCGCCCAGGTGCAGGACATCACCGGCGCGGCACAGATCAACACCCTGGGCTTCTGCGTCGGCGGCACCATCCTGGCCAGCAGCCTGGCGGTGCTGGCCGCACGCGGCGCGCAACCGGCCGCGTCGATGACGCTGCTGACCACGCTGCTCGACTTCAGCGAGACGGGCATCCTCGACGTTTTCGTCGACGAGGGCAGTGTGAAGCTGCGCGAGATGACCATCGGCGCCCAGGCGCCCGGCGGCCCCGGCCTGCTCAAGGGCAAGGAACTGGCCACCACCTTCAGTTTTCTGCGGCCGAACGACCTGGTGTGGAACTACGTGGTCGGCAACTATCTCAAGGGCGAGGCGCCGCCGCCGTTCGATCTGCTGTACTGGAACGGGGACTCCACCAACCTGCCCGGCCCGATGTACTGCTGGTATCTGCGCCACACCTATCTCGAGAACGCACTGCGCCAACCTGGTGCGCTGACCGTGTGCGGTGTGCCACTCGACCTGACCAAGATCACCTGCCCGATGTTCATCTACGCCTCGCGCGAGGACCACATCGTGCCCTGGCAGGCGGCCTACAAGAGCACCGGCGTGCTGGCCGGCAGCAAGGACAAGACCTTCGTGCTGGGCGCCTCCGGGCACATCGCCGGGGTCATCAACCCGGCTGCCAAGAACAAGCGCAGCCACTGGGTCAATGCCAAGCTGCCCGCCACGGCCGACGGCTGGTTCAAGACTGCGGCCGAGCAGCCCGGCAGTTGGTGGCCGGTGTGGGCCGACTGGCTGGGCCGCCAGGGTGGCAAGCAGGTGGTTGCGCCCAAGGCCTACGGCAACCGCAGCCATCCGGTGATCGAGCCGGCGCCGGGCCGCTACGTCAAGCAGAAGGCCTGAACCTCGGCCCCGTTTCGGCATCCGACCGAATCCATTCCCCCATTGGAGACTTCCACATGCAAACCGACATCGTCATCGTCGCTGCCGCCCGCACTGCGGTCGGCAAGTTTGGCGGCACCCTGGCCAAGACACCCGCACCCGACCAGGGCGCGACCCTGATCAAGGCCCAGCTCGAGCGCAGCGGCCAGACCGGCGCGCAGATCGATGAAGTGATCCTCGGCCAGGTACTCACCGCCGGCAGCGGCCAGAACGCCGCACGCCAGGCCGCCGTCAAGGCGGGTCTGCCACTGGAAGTGCCGGCCTTCACCATCAACAAGGTCTGCGGCTCGGGCCTGAAGGCGGTGATGCTCGCCGCCCAGGCCATCCGCGACGGTGACAGCGAGATCATCATCGCCGGCGGCCAGGAGAACATGAGCGCGTCCCCGCATGTGCTGCCCAACAGCCGCGACGGCCAGCGCATGGGCGACTGGAAGCTGGTCGACACCATGATCATCGACGGCCTGTGGGATGTGTACAACCAGTACCACATGGGCATCACGGCCGAGAACGTGGCCAGGCAGTACGGCATCACCCGCGAGCAGCAGGATGCACTTGCGCTGGGCAGCCAGATGAAGGCCGCCGCCGCGCAGGAATCGGGCCGCTTCAAGGACGAGATCACCGCCGTGTCGATTGCCCAGAAGAAGGGTGATGCGATCCTGTTCACCGCCGACGAGTTCATCAACAAGAAGACCAGTGCAGACGGCCTGGCCGGCCTGCGCCCCGCGTTCGACAAGGCCGGCTCGGTGACGGCCGGCAATGCCTCGGGCCTGAACGACGGCGCCGCCGGCGTGGTGCTGATGACCGCCGCCAAGGCCGCCGCGCTGGGCCTGAAGCCGCTGGGCCGCATTGCCAGCTACGCCAGTGCCGGGCTCGACCCCAAGATCATGGGCATGGGCCCGGTGCCCGCCGCCCGCAAGGCGCTGGAGCGCGCTGGCTGGAAGGCCGCTGATCTCGACCTGCTGGAGATCAATGAAGCCTTTGCCGCCCAGGCTTGCGCCGTGCACAAGGAAATGGGCTGGGACATGGACAAGGTCAACGTCAACGGTGGCGCCATCGCCATCGGCCACCCGATCGGTGCATCGGGCTGCCGCATCCTGGTGACACTGCTGCATGAGATGCAGAAACGTGACGCCAGGAAGGGCATCGCCAGCCTGTGCATCGGTGGCGGCATGGGCGTGGCCCTGACGATCGAGCGCTGAACGTTCACACGCAACTTGAAGCCCGGGCAGGGCGAACCCGGTTGACCGCCACGCGGCAACCGGACACCCTGCACCCCACGCCGCACCGGGCGCGGCAACCATCCACACAGGAGAGAGAACCATGAGCAACAACAGAGTCGCCTACGTCACCGGTGGCATGGGCGGCATCGGCACCGCCATCTGCCAGCGGCTGCACAAGGACGGCTTCACCGTCATTGCGGGCTGCGGCCCCAGCCGTGACTTCGTCAAGTGGCTCGACGAACAGAAGGCGCTGGGCTACACCTTCTACGCCTCGGTGGGCAATGTGGCCGACTGGGACAGCACGGTCGAGGCCTTCAGCAAGTCGGTGGCGGCGCACGGCAACATCGACGTTCTTGTGAACAACGCCGGCATCACCCGTGACCGCATGTTCCTGAAGATGACGCCCGAAGACTGGAAGATGGTGATCGACACCAACTTGAACAGCATGTTCAACGTCACCAAGCAAGTGGTGCCGGGCATGGTGGAAAAAGGCTGGGGCCGCATCATCCAGATCAGCTCGGTCAACGGCGAAAAGGGCCAGGCCGGCCAGACCAACTACTCGGCCGCCAAGGCCGGCATGCACGGCTTCACCATGGCCCTGGCCCAAGAGATGGCTGCCAAGGGCGTGACGGTGAACACCGTCAGCCCGGGCTACATCGGCACCGACATGGTGCGCGCCATCAAGCCCGAAGTGCTGGAGAAGATCGTCGCCACCATCCCGGTCAAGCGCCTGGGCCAGCCGGAGGAGATCGCTTCCATCATCGCCTGGCTGGCGTCGGAGGAAGGCGGATATGCCACCGGCGCCGATTTCTCGGTCAACGGTGGCCTGCACATGGGGTGAGGGTCAGACCAGGTCTTCGATCACCAGCGTGCGGTACTTCTGCGCGTAGGAAACCGGCGCATCCGCCAGTAGTTCCATGATGTGAGCCGTCTCGTCGCCATGCGGCGCATGGATCAACAGG
>JBBRJU010000443.1:0-3133 GCA_038218895.1 Burkholderiales bacterium | reverse complement strand
CCCGGCTCCACGGACACTCGGTGGGCATCGTGGCCAACAACGGAGTGTTGTTCTCGGAGTCAGCCCAGAAGGGCGCCCACTTCATCGAGCTGTGCGACCAGCGCGGCGTCCCGCTCGTGTTCCTACAGAACATCTCCGGGTTCATGGTCGGCGCTGCGTACGAGGCGGGCGGGATCGCGAAGAATGGCGCGAAGATGGTGACGGCGGTGGCGTCCACCCGGGTGCCGAAGTTCACGGTGATCATCGGTGGGTCGTTCGGGGCCGGGAACTACTCGATGTGCGGGCGGGCGTACTCCCCGCGGTTCCTGTTCATGTGGCCCAATGCCCGCATCTCGGTGATGGGCGGCGAGCAGGCCGCGATGGTGTTGTCCACCGTCCGGGCCAAGGACGATCCCGAGCCCGAGGAGGCGTTCGTCGACCGCATCCGCGGGCAGTACGAGCACCAGGGCCACCCGTACTACTCGACGGCCCGGCTGTGGGACGACGGCGTGATCGACCCGGCCGACACCCGCCGCGTGCTGGCACTCGGCCTGAGCGCCAGCCTGAATGCGCCGATCCCGGAGACGAAGTTCGGCGTGTTCCGCATGTGATGGGTATGATGCGCATCATATTGAATAGTTGTACACAAAATGCGCACAAACATCGACATCGACGACGCCGTGCTGGCGGCAGCCATGCAATCGGGTGCCTACAAGACCAAGAAGGACGTGGTCGAGGCTGGTTTGCGGCTGGTGGCCCGCCAGGCCGCCTACCGCGAGATCCTGCGTTGGGAAGGCAAACTGCATTGGGACGGTGACGATTTCAGCGCCGAACCACCTGCCGCCGCCCTGCACACCGGCGCCGCCCCCCCCGCCAAGCCGGCAATGCAGGTGCAGGAGCCGCCGGCTGCCACCGGCCGCCACCGACCGTAGTCGCCATGCTGGTCGTTGATAGCGGCGTCTGGATCGACTTCTTCAATGGCGCGCCGTCGCCGGCGTGCGCCACGCTGCGCCATCTGCTGGCGCGCGGCGAGACCGAGATCATCGTGCCCGACCTGGTGCTCTACGAGGTGCTGCGAGGCTTCCGTGACGAGCGGCAGTACCTGCAGGCGCAGCAACTGCTGGGCGCGCTGACGGTGCAAGCCACCGGTGGCCAGGCCCTGGCACTGCAGGCGGTGGTGCACTACCGAAGCCTGCGCGCTGCCGGCATCACCGTGCGCAGCGCCATCGACGTGCTGCTGGCGGCCTTCTGCATCGCGCATGGCTACACCCTGCTGCATGCCGACCATGATTTCGACGGCTTCGCCTCGCTGCGCGGGCTGCAGGCCTGGCGCCACTGAGCCATGGCCGACCTGGCTGCAACGCCCTGGACCGTGCGCAGCCGGTCTGTCTGGTGCCAATGTCCAGGGCTGGGCCTGTGCCCTGCCCTGGCCCTGCTGGCAGGATGTGGCGCACGTGCACCGGGATGTGGTCGGCCCAGCCATGCGGTAGCCGGGCATTGGCGTGGCGCTGCTGGCGCAGCGGCTGGCTGAAGCCGTCAGAGTTTTTCGCCCACGCCCACGCCCATGCCTATCGACACCCTCGACACCACCCATTTGCTGGCGCTGGCTGCCGCGCTGGGCTGGGCCAGCGGCCTGCGGCTGTATGCGGTGGTGTTCTTCACCGGCCTGGCTGGCGCGCTGGGCTGGGTGCCGCTGCCTGCCGGCCTGCAGTTGCTGCAGCAGCCGCTGGTGCTGGGCGCGGCTGGCCTGATGCTGGTGGTGGAGTTCGTCGCCGACAAGGTGCCAGGGCTCGATTCGCTGGGGGACGGGGTGCACACCGTGCTGCGCAGTCCCGCCGGCGCGGCGCTGGCTGCAGCGGTGGTCGGCGGTGACCAGGCCGCCTGGACCACGGTGGCGGCGCTGCTGGGCGGCACGCTGGCGGCCACCAGCCATGTGGCCAAGGCCACCACACGGGCGGCGGTCAACACCTCGCCCGAGCCGTTTTCCAACATCGCACTGTCGCTGGCCGGTGATGCGCTGGTGCCGGCCATGCTGTGGCTGGCGGTGGCGCACCCGCTGTGGTTCGGCGTGGCGCTGGTGCTGTTGCTCGTGGCCAGCGTGGTGCTCACGCTGGTGCTGTTCAAGTTCCTGCGCTTGCTGGTGCGCAAGTTGCGCGGCCGGCTGGGCGGCGATCCCGTGGCTGTTTGATGGAGACAACGACATGTTCAAGAAGATCCTGATCGCCAATCGGGGTGACCGCTGCGGCGCAGCCGCAGTGGCGGCGAAGCCAGAACGCATGGCACGCGAAGCGTGCGCAGGCGATCTCACTGCGGGAGCCTGAAATGTTCAAGAAGATCCTGATTGCCAACCGCGGTGAGATCGCCTGCCGGGTGGCTGCCACCTGCCGCCGCCTGGGCATCCGCACGGTGGCGGTGTACTCCACCGCCGACGCGCAGGCGCGCCATGTGATGGCCTGCGACGAGGCCGTGGCCATCGGCGGCGCATCCCCCAAGGACAGCTACCTGCGTGCCGACCGCATCCTGGCTGCCGCCCAGGCCACCGGCGCGCAGGCGGTGCACCCGGGCTATGGGTTCCTGTCGGAGAACGCCGGCTTTGCCCAGGCCTGCGCCGCCGCCGGCATCGCCTTCATCGGCCCGCCGCCATCGGCGATCGCGGCCATGGGCAGCAAGTCGGCCGCCAAGACCTTGATGGGCCAGGCCGGCGTGCCGCTGGTGCCGGGATATCACGGCGTCGACAACGACCCCGCGTTGCTGCAGCGCGAAGCCGAGGCCATCGGCTTCCCGGTGCTGATCAAGGCCAGCGCCGGCGGGGGTGGCAAGGGCATGCGCCGGGTCGACCAGCCGCAGGACTTTGCCGCCGCGCTGGCCTCCTGCCAGCGCGAGGCGAAGAGCAGTTTCGGCAACGACCATGTGCTGGTCGAGCGGTATGTGCTGCGGCCGCGCCACATCGAGATCCAGGTGTTCGGCGACAGCCAGGGCCAGGTGATCCACCTGTTCGAGCGCGATTGCTCGGTGCAGCGGCGCCACCAGAAGGTGCTGGAAGAAGCGCCTGCGCCCGGCATGACGACGGAGCGCCGCGCTGCGATGGGCGAGGCGCCCATTTTATCACCAAGTTTACTTACGCCCACTTCATCTTGAGTTTTAATCACACCAC
>JBBRJU010000442.1:0-3134 GCA_038218895.1 Burkholderiales bacterium | reverse complement strand
GGCTGGGCACCATGGTACGGGTGAACATCTGGCTGGACGCCTGGGCGGGGGTCAGCGTGGATCCCTGTGGGGGTCCCTGGCCCGGCCTCGGCGTGCGCCCAGGCGACATGCTGCGGTCCGGCAGGCCCCGGCCGGCGGGGCCGTGGCCCGACGCGGCGTGGCCACCACCACCACCCCCAGTACCACCACTACCACCACCGCCATACCCGGCGCTGCCTGCGAAGCCGGACCCGGCATCGTCGCGACCGCCGTACCCGTCGGCGGGCCTGCGCCCGGCGGGCTGGCGCACGGGGGCCTGGCCGCGCAGCGGCGCCTGGCTGGTGTGGCCCGCCAGGCCGGCGTTGCTGTCAGCGGTGCGCCGAATGTAGGGCCGCAGGTCGACGTCGGCCATCACCCGATGCTCGACCAGCCAGCGGTTGGTCTCGTGGTAGGCCTCCTGGGTCAGGCCGGCGAATTCATCATGCAGCAGCGGCTGGGCTTCGCGCCAGTCGGCCGCGCTCAGGCCGGCGCTGCGCCAGGCGTCCAGCACCACCCGCGCCAGGATGTGGGCGCGCAGCATGTCGTGAGTTTCCAGCTCACCGCGGCGCTCGAGCATGGCCATGCGCGAGCGCAGGTCGGTGAACTCCCAGCCGGCGCGGTCCATGATGGCCAGCGCCAGCCGCGAGGGGAGGATCTCGCGCTCGATGACATCGTTTTCCACCAGTGACAGCCCGCCACCGGCGCCAGGTGGCGGCAGGTCACCGGGTTGCGATGCGGTGCAGCCGTGCTGCAGCACATGGCGCAGGCCGTGCGACATGGCGCCGTGCCAGCCCCCGGCGAGCTTGAGCAGGCCCTGCACCAGATCACGCCGGCGCTGGGCGGTGGCGTACTCGGCAGGCTTGTCCAGCAGTTCGCGCGCACCGTTGCCCACCCGCGCTATCAGGGCCGGTAGGCCCTTGAGCAACATGTCGACATAGCGCCGCCGCGCCTGGCTGGCAATCTGGGCGGGGTCTGCGGCGGTCGCCATGGCAAGCGGCTCAGGTGGGTCTGTACTGCGGTTTCAGGCTCCGCTCTACACCACGGCGCCGGCGTTCGGATCGTTGGGGTCGTGTTCCTTGCCCGAGGCCTTCACCAGGTCCTCACGCTTGACGCCCAGCCACATCGCCAGGGCTGCGGCGACGAACACCGATGAGTAGATCCCAAAAAGAATGCCGATGGTGAGCGCGACTGCAAAGTAATGCAGGGTCGGCCCGCCGAACAACAGCATCGACAACACCATCAATTGTGTCGACCCGTGGGTGATCACGGTGCGGCTGATGGTGCTGGTGATGGCGTGGTCGATGACCTGCGAGGTGGTCAGCTTGCGGAACTTGCGGAAGGACTCGCGCACCCGGTCGAAGATCACTACCGATTCATTGACCGAATAGCCCAGCACCGCCAGCACCGCCGCCAGCACCGCCAGCGAGAACTCCCACTGGAAGAAGGCGAAGAAGCCCAGGATGATGACCACGTCGTGCAGGTTGGCGATGATGCCGGCCACGCCGAACTTCCATTCGAAGCGGAAGGCCAGATAGACCACGATGCCGATGACGACGAAGGCCAGCGCCTTCAGCCCGTCGCTGGCGAGCTCGCTGCCCACCGCCGGACCGACGAACTCGGTGCGCGACAGCTTCACCGGCTCGACGCCGCCGGCCTTGTCGCACACCGGCCGGCTGCCCTGCTCGCCCTGCGGCGTGGTGAAGGACTGGGTGCTGACCTGCCCGCCCTCGGCCGCGCAGAGCTTGTCGAACACCAGGCCGGCCACCTCGCTCTGCTTGGTGTTGGCGGGCACTGGCAGGCGCACCAGCACATCGCGCGAGTTGCCGAAGTTCTGCACCTGCACTTCGCCAAAGCCCATGGCCTCGACGGTGGCGCGGGTCTTTTCCAGGTCGGCCGCCTGGGCGTATTCCACCTCCAGCACCGTGCCGCCGGTGAATTCGATCGACAGATGCAGGCCCCGGGTGATGAGGAAGAACACCGCCAGCGCGAAGGTGACGAACGAGATGACGTTGAACACCAGCGCATGCCGCATGAACGGGATGTCGCGGCGGATGCGGAAAAATTCCATGTGCTTGCTCCTGCCCCGGTCAGGCCTTGGCGGCCGGCTCGTCGTCGATGACTGCGGGCGGCTTGCTGCCGGCAGGCCGCCACACCTGGCCGATGGACACGCCCTTCAGGCGCTTCTTGCTGCCGTACCAGAGGTTGACCAGACCGCGCGAGAACATCACCGCCGAGAACATGCTGGTCAGGATGCCCAGGCAGTGCACCACGGCGAAGCCCTTGACAAAACCCGAACCGAAGGTCAGCAGCGCCAGGCCGGCAATCAACGTGGTGATGTTGCTGTCGAGGATGGTCGCAAACGCCTTCTCGTAGCCGGTAGTGATCGCGGCCTGCGGGCTGGCGCCACCACGCAGTTCTTCGCGCACCCGCTCGTTGATCAGCACGTTGGCGTCGATCGCCATGCCCAGCGTCAGTGCGATGGCGGCCATGCCGGGCAGCGTGAGCGTGGCTTGCAGCATCGACAGCACCGCCACCAGCAGCAGCAGGTTGAAGGCCAGCGCCAGGCTGGAAAACACGCCGAACAGCAAGTAGTAGGCACACATGAACACCACAATCGCAGCAAAGCCGTAGCCCACGCTGGCAAAGCCTTTGCTGATGTTCTCGGCACCCAGCGTCGGGCCGATGGTGCGCTCCTCGATGATCTCCATCGGCGCGGCGAGGCTGCCGGCGCGCAGCAGCAGCGCGGTGTCGGCCGCCTCGGTGGTGCTCATCTGGCCGCTGATCTGCACCCGGCCGCCGCCGATTTCCGAGCGGATCACCGGTGCGGTCACGACCTCGCCGGTGATCCGCTCGAACAGGATGATGGCCATGCGCTTGTTGATGTTCTCGCGCGTGACGTCGCGGAAGATGCGTGCACCCTTGGCGTCGAGCGTGAGGTGCACCGCCGCCTCGCCCTGGTTGTCGCCCGAGAAGCCGGGCTGGGCATCGGTGAGGTTCTCGCCGGTGAGGATGACCTGGCGGAAGACGATGATCGGTGCGCCGTCTTTCTCCAGGTAACGCTCGCTGCCGAACGGCACCGGCCCGCCGCCCGACAGTGCCGCCAGGGCCTCGGTGCT
>JBBRJU010000441.1:0-3136 GCA_038218895.1 Burkholderiales bacterium | reverse complement strand
CACCCACGACCTGGGCGTGATCGCCGAACTGGTCGATGAGGTGATCGTCATGTATGCCGGGCAGATCGTCGAAAGCGCGCCGGTGCAGGCGCTGTTCGACGACCCGCAGCACCCCTACACCATCGGCCTGCTGGGCTCGATCCCGCGGCTGGACGTGGTGCGTGAACGCCTGTCCACCATCGAGGGCAGCGTGCCCAGCCCGGCCAACCAGCCTGCGGGCTGCCGCTTTGCGCCGCGCTGCCCCTTTGCCGATGCGCATTGCCATGCGCAGCAACCACCGCTGCGTGCGATGGGCGTCGGCCACCAGGTGGCTTGCTGGAAGGCGCCGGTGGAACTGCTCGGCGCCGTGGCCCGACCGGAGCTGGCCGATGCGCGCGCCTGACGCTGGCATGGCCGGGCAGCCCGGCATGGCCGCCGGGGCAGGCGCGGCCACGCCGTCGCCGGTGCTCAGCGTGCGCGGCCTGACCAAGCACTTTCCGGTCAAGCGCGGCGTGGTGTTCAGCCGCACCGTGGGCCAGGTGCGCGCGGTCGATGACGTCAGCTTCGACATCGCGCGCGGCGAGACGCTGGCGCTGGTGGGCGAATCCGGCTGCGGCAAATCGACCACCGGCCGGCTGGTGCTGCGGCTGATCGCGCCCAGCGCGGGGTCGGTGCAGTTCCAGGGCCAGGAGATCGCCACCGCCAGCGACGAGCAGATGCGCAGCATGCGCCAGCATCTGCAGATCATCTTCCAGGATCCGTATGCGTCGCTGAACCCGCGCATGACCGTCGCCGACATCCTGACCGAGCCGATGGTGGTGCACGGCATCGGCAATGCGGCCGAGCGCAACGACCGGGTGCGCGAGCTGCTGCAGCTGGTGGGCCTGCTGCCCGAGCATGCACGCCGCTATCCGCATCAGTTCTCGGGCGGCCAGCGCCAGCGCATCGGCATCGCCCGCGCGCTGTCGGTGCGGCCGCAGCTGATCGTGTGCGACGAGCCGGTGTCGGCGCTGGACGTGTCGATCCAGGCCCAGGTGGTCAACTTGCTGCAAGACCTGCAGCAGCGCTTTGGCCTCAGCTTCCTGTTCATTGCGCACGACCTGGCGGTGGTCAAGCACATCAGCGACCGGGTGGCGGTGATGTACCTGGGCCGGCTGGTCGAGCTGGCCGACAAGCGCAGCCTCTACGCCCGGCCGCTGCACCCTTACACCCAGGCGCTGCTGTCGGCCATTCCCCGGCCCGAGCCCGGCCTGCAGCGCCAGCGCATCCTGCTGGCCGGCGATGTGCCCAGCGCGATGCACCCGCCCAGCGGCTGCCGCTTCCACACCCGTTGCCAGCATGCGCAAGCACGCTGCCGCAGCGAGGAACCCGCGCTGCGCGACGCCGGCCCCGGCCACCGGGTGGCTTGCCACTTCTTCGAGACCCTGCCCCTGCCGGCAGGCGTGGCGCCGGCCGAAAAGCAGGACCTGGGCCGCTTCGCACTGCGCCTGGAGGCCTTCGAGGCGGCGCGGCGGTCGGGCATGCCGGGTTGACCCTTGGGCGACGGCGCCGCCAGCGCCACTGGGGCACAATGGCAAAAAATAGCACGACCGTTCGATTTCTTGCCATTCCCGTTGCAACGCCCCGCCACCTAGAATTCGGCGGTAGATTCACCCAGCAGATTTCCATCCATCCAGGAGCCGCGTGACATGAAGGTATTGGTGCCCGTGAAGCGTGTTGTCGACTACAACGTCAAGGTGCGTGTCAAGTCCGACGGCACCGGTGTCGACATCGCCAACGTCAAGATGAGCATGAACCCCTTCGACGAGATCGCCGTCGAGGAGGCTGTGCGCCTGAAGGAGAAGGGCGTGGTCACCGAGGTGATCGCCGTGTCCTGCGGGGTCATCCAGTGCCAGGAAACCTTGCGCACCGCCATGGCCATCGGCGCCGACCGCGCCATCCTGGTCGAGAGCATCGAAGAGCTGCAGCCGCTGGCCGTGGCCAAGTTGCTGAAGGCGCTGGTCGACAAGGAACAGCCCGGCCTGATCATCCTGGGCAAGCAGGCGATCGACGACGACTGCAACCAGACTGGCCAGATGCTGGCCGCACTGGCCGGCCTGCCGCAGGCCACGTTCGCCAGCAAGGTGGAGCTCGTCGACGGCAAGCTGGTCTGCACCCGCGAGATCGACGGCGGCCTGGAAGTGCTGAGCCTCAGCCTGCCGGCGGTGGTCACCACCGACCTGCGCCTGAACGAGCCGCGCTATGTGACGCTGCCCAACATCATGAAGGCCAAGAAGAAGACACTGGAGGTGCTGAAGCCCGCCGACCTGGGTGTTGATGTCGCCAGCAGGATCAAGACGCTGAATGTCAGCGAGCCGCCCAAGCGCGGTGCCGGCATCAAGGTGCCCGACGTCGCCACGCTGGTGAACAAGCTCAAGAACGAAGCAAAGGTGATCTGACCATGGCTGCACTCGTCATTGCCGAACACGACAACGCGTCCATCAAGGGCGCCACCCTCAACACCGTCACTGCGGCCCTGGCCTGTGGCGGTGATGTGCATGTGCTGGTGGCCGGCCACGACGCCGGGGCTGCGGCCGCTGCCGCCGCGCAGATCGCCGGTGTGGCCAAGGTGCTGCATGCCGACGACGCCGGCCTGGGCCACGGCCTGGCCGAGAACCTGGCTGCCCAGGTGGTGGCCGTGGCGGCTGGCTACAGCCATCTGCTGTTCCCGGCCACCGCCGCCGGCAAGAATGTGTCGCCGCGCGTGGCTGCTTTGCTGGACGTGGCGCAGATCAGCGACGCCACCAAGGTCATCAGCGCCGACACCTTCGAACGCCCGATCTATGCGGGCAACGCGATCGCCACGGTGCAGAGCAGCGATGCCACCAAGGTGATCACCGTGCGCACCACCGGCTTTGATGCCGCTGCCGCCAGCGGTGGCAGCGCGGCAGTTGAAAGCATCGCCGCAGTGACCGCCACGACCACCACCACCTGGCTGCGCAGCGAGATCGCCAAGAACGACCGGCCTGAGCTCACTGCCGCCAAGATCATCGTCAGCGGTGGCCGGGCCCTGGGCAGCAGCGAGAAGTTCAACGAGTTGCTCATCCCGCTGGCCGACAAGCTGGGGGCCGCGCTCGGCGCCAGCCGCGCGGCGGTGGATGCAGGCTACGCCCCGAAT
>JBBRJU010000440.1:0-3147 GCA_038218895.1 Burkholderiales bacterium | reverse complement strand
AACGGCATCTCGCACTGGATCATGTGGGAGATGGCCACGCTGTTCGAGCATGTGGGCACGGTGGCCGACGGCATCGCGATGCTGAGCCGCGCACGCGCGGTGGTCGACGCCCCCGGCGCCCAGCCGCTGGTGGTGCGCCAGGGCGAGATCCGGCTGGAGGGCGTGCACTTTGCCTATGGCGGCACGAAGACGGTGATCGACGGGCTGGACCTGGTGATCCGCCCGGGCGAGAAGATCGGCCTGGTGGGCCGCTCGGGCGCCGGCAAGAGCACCGTGGTGAACCTGCTGCTGCGCTTCCATGACGTGGCGGGCGGGCGCATCCTGATCGACGGTCAGGACATCGCCCAGGTGACGCAGGACAGCCTGCGTGCCCAGGTGGGCATGGTGACGCAGGACACCAGCCTGCTGCACCGCAGCGTGCGCGACAACATCCTGTATGGCCGGCCCGACGCGGGCGATGGCGCGATGCGCGCTGCGGCCGAGCGGGCCGAGGCGGCCGCGTTCATCGCTGGCCTGGCCGACGCCAAGGGCCGCACCGGCTACGACGCCCATGTGGGCGAGCGCGGCGTCAAGCTCTCGGGCGGCCAGCGCCAGCGCATCGCCATTGCCCGGGTGATGCTGAAGGACGCACCGATCCTGCTGCTGGACGAGGCCACCAGCGCGCTCGACAGCGAGGTGGAAGCTGCCATCCAGGCCAGCCTGTACCGGCTGATGGAGGGCAAGACGGTGGTGGCCATCGCCCACCGCCTGAGCACCATCGCCGCGATGGACCGGCTGGTGGTGATGGACGCCGGCCGCATCGTCGAGCAGGGCCGGCATGACGAGTTGCTGGCTGCCGGCGGCCTGTATGCCCGGCTGTGGGCGCACCAGAGCGGTGGCTTCCTGGGCGAGCAGGCCGACGACTGAGCGCCCCTGCCACGCGGACCCGCCGTGCCGGGCCGTGCTGTGCGGCACGCAGGCGGCTGCCGGATGGTGCGAATGGCGAGAATGGGGCGGCGGGGCGGCGGGACAACGCCCGCCGTCAGCGGGCCAGCGCCGCCTGCACCAGGGCCAGCAACTCGCCGGGCAGCACCGCCTCGCCGAACACCCCTGCGCTGCGGGCACGTTCGGCGCGCTGCAGCCGCAGGGCCTGGCCAAAAGCGCCGTGGTAGATCACCAGCGGCCAGGGCCGGACCGCTTGCGCCTGGGCCAGCTGCAGCAAGCCCTGCTGCAGCTGCAGGCCGGCGTCGGCAGCGTCGGCAGCGCGCTGCCAGTCACTGAGCACCAGGTCGAAGCCTTCGGTGTCGGCCTGCAGCCAGGCCAGGGCTGCCGCAGTGGAGCGCACCTGCACCACCTCGATCTGCAGGCGCGCCAGCATGTCGACCTCGGCCAGGTTGGCGTCCGGGTGGTCGTCGACCCACAGCAGGCGTGGTGTGTGGTCGGCGTTGATCAACGCCATGGCCTGCGCGCGCAGGGCTGCGGTGTCGGTCGCCTGGTGGCTGCTGTGGGTGTTGTTGCCGACCATCTCGATGCCGGCCATCGCGTCGCCGGCCATGCCGCAGCGAAGCTTGTGGGCGGCCAGCACGCCGGCCGCCGCGCTGTCCAGCACCTGCTCCAGGAGCGGGTCAACCGGCGCCAGGGCCATGCGCTCCAGCGCAGCACCCAGTGCCAGGCCCGGCGCGGCTGCCATGGCCGCCAGCGGCTGGGCGGCCCGCCTGGCTTGGATCTCGGACACGGCGGCACGCAGGCCCTTGGAAACACTGACCCAGGCTTCTTCACGCTGGCGCCAGCTGGTCACCGGCTTCAAATCACGCGGCAGGCCCTGGCGCTGCAGCATCAGCGCCATCGGCAGATCGTCACCGTCCAGGCCTTCCAGGTCGAGTGGGCGCAGCAGGATCGGCACCACGGTGGCGCTGCCTTCGGCGGCGCGGCGCAGTGCGGTCTTCAGCTCCACCTCCAGGATGTAATCCGAGCCCATGAAGTCCGCACTGAGCAGCAGCAGCACCAGTTCGGCTTGGTTCAGTTGCTGGCCGATCGCGCCGTCCCAGCGCTGGCCGGGCACGATGGCCCGGTCGTGCCAGGGCTGGATCAGCCCCCGCAACTGCAGGATCTTGAGGTGCCGCTCCAGCCCGGCGCGCAGCTTTTCGTCTTCATGCGCATAGCTGTAGAACAGCGTCACCGGCGCGGGCTTGGCGGGCGCTGTGCTGTTGCCGGGCATGGCAGCCGCGCTATGGGCGCTGTAGGGTCAGGCCGTGCCGCCCACCGTCAAGCCGTCGATGCGCAGCGTGGGCTGGCCCACGCCCACTGGCACGCTCTGGCCTTCCTTGCCGCACACGCCGACGCCGGAATCCAGCGCCAGGTCGTTGCCGATCATGCTGATGCGCTTCAGCGCCTCGGGGCCGTTTCCGATGATGGTGGCGCCCTTGACCGGATACAGGATCTTGCCGTTCTCCACCCAGTAGGCTTCACTGGCCGAAAACACGAACTTGCCGCTGGTGATGTCGACCTGGCCACCGCCAAAGTTGGTGGCATACAGGCCGCGCTTGATCGACCCGACGATCTCGTCCTTGGTCTTGTCACCGTTGAGCATGTAGGTGTTGGTCATGCGCGGCATCGGCACATGGGCATAACTTTCACGCCGGCCGTTGCCGGTGGGCTTCACGCCCATCAGCCGGGCGTTCATGCTGTCCTGGATGTAGCCCTTGAGGATGCCGTCTTCGATCAGCACATTGCGCTGGCTGTCATGGCCCTCGTCATCGACGTTCAGGCTGCCGCGGCGGTCGGCGATGGTGCCGTCGTCGAGCACGGTGACACCCTTTGCCGCCACCCGCTGGCCGATGCGGCCGCTGAAGGTGGACGAGCCCTTGCGGTTGAAATCGCCTTCCAGCCCGTGGCCCACCGCTTCATGCAGCAGCACGCCGGGCCAGCCGGGGCCCAGCACCACGGTCATCTCGCCGGCCGGGGCGGGGCGCGATTCCAGATTGGTCAGCGCGGCGTTGACCGCCTGGTCGACATACAGCGTCAGCTGCTCGTCCTGGAAGTAACCCAGGCCGAAGCGCCCGCCACCGCCGCCCCACCCCCCCACGCGCCGCACGTTCGTGTCGCCGATCAGAGAGATCGACCGCCGCGCCTTCGGCGGGTGATGCGCGGCGAGGGGTGCGAGGGCGC
>JBBRJU010000439.1:0-3148 GCA_038218895.1 Burkholderiales bacterium | reverse complement strand
CTGCGCGGTTGGTGCGCCAGCAGCAGGCGCAACGCGGCATCGGGTGGCGACCCATCGAGCGCCAGCCGCGGGTCGCTGCGACATCACGGTGCTGCTCAACGAACACGTCGTGCTGGTGGTGTTCTTCGTATCGGTTCTGTTCATGATGATGAGTCCAGAAAAAGGTGATCGAACGATGCTGTCCAGTCGAACGTTTTTCGAATGAACTGCGCCAAAGCTTCAACAGCCGGCACCGCGCGCACCATTTCCAAGCGGCTTGGCCGTGTGTGCGCAGCCACTGCACAGGCCCGTCAGCCATTGCCTACAGGCGGCAAACCCAAGGGCGCAGCTGGCTTGTCCAGCTGCACCGGACTGCGGACCGCGCGCAGCAGACGAAGTTGACCCAGCGCTGCTGCACGCGCGGCGCGGCGCAGGTGTGTGCGACCGTCAGCGGGTCGGCGTGGCTCGGTGACTGGCTGATGTGCGCAGCGCTTGCTGGCGCTGCGGGTTTTCGTCCTACGGCTCCTTGCAACACCAGCCGACAAACGCTGCCCAGGCCCTGGTCGACACTGATGCATCGCCAGGCAAGGTGCAGACGAGCTGTTGTGACACCTGCGGCGACCACAGTGGCGACAGCCGCAGCGACACCTGCGGCAACACCAAGGCCATGCGCAACGCGCTGTGACCTGTTGCCCACAGCATCAATTTCCGCGCCGTGCGGTCCGGCGACAACCATCCAGGAGCAGCGCATGCTGAAGTGGGCCATCATTTTTTTCGTCATTTCCCTGATTGCCGGGTTCTTCGGCTTCACCGGCGTTTCTTCGGGTGCCAAGTCGATCGCAAAGGTGTTGTTCGTGATTGCGGTCGTGATCTTCCTCATCGTTCTTGTTTTCGGCGTGTTCTTGGGAACGCTGGTCTTCTGACGGGCCCGCGCCACCGATGCACGCGTGCGTTCGTGGCTGAGCAGGCGTCGCAACCTGGGGTGTCGGCTGAAGTGCAAGCGCCTGCTAGGCCTTGCCGGGGGCGGCTGCAGCGGTCGCTGACGCGCCACTGCGCGCGCCGAATGTCCGACCGGGATAATGCGCGACACGAGCCCCCAGCTGGCGCACCCGAAGCGCCTTGCCACCCCAGACCCGTCGTGCATTTGTTGTGCTGGTGCTGTGGTTCGGCGCGTTGACGCGCTGTCGTGCATCCGCGTGAAATCGAACCCGGCGCAACTGAATGAATGACCTAGAAAAATCAGAAGACTGCAACCCGTGGCGGGTCTCGGTCGCACCGATGATGGACTGGACCGACCGGCACTGCCGGTTCTTCCACCGTCTGATCACCCGCCACACCCGGCTGTACACCGAGATGGTGACCACTGGCGCGCTGCTGCATGGCGACCTGCCACGCCACCTGGATTTCAGCGCCGCCGAGCAGCCACTGGCGCTGCAGGTGGGCGGCAGCGAGCCGGCCGACCTGGCCCAGGCGGCGCGCCTGGCGCGCCAGTGGGGCTACCGCGAAATCAACCTCAACTGTGGCTGCCCCAGTGCGCGGGTGCAGCGAGGTGCTTTCGGTGCCTGCCTGATGGCCGAGCCGCAGTTGGTGCGTGACGGTGTGGCGGCGATGCGCGATGTGCTGGGCAACGACCTGGCGGTGACGGTGAAGCACCGCATCGGCATCGACCGCATCGCGCGTGACGACTTCGTACGGGATTTCATCGGCACCGTGGCAGAAGGCGGCTGCACGGTCTTCATCGTGCATGCCCGCAATGCCTGGCTGCAAGGCATCAGCCCGAAAGAGAACCGCGAGCTGCCGCCGCTGCGCCATGCCCTGGTGCACCAGCTGAAGCAGGATTTCCCGCAGCTGACCATCGCCATCAACGGTGGCATCACCACCAGCGACCAGATCGCCGGCCATCTGGCGGCAGTGGACGGCGTGATGGTGGGCCGCACGGCCTACCACGACCCGGTGGTGATGGCCGACTGGGATGCGCGCTTCTGGGGCACGGGCACGGCACCGGTGGTCGACGATGCCTGGCGGCTGGGCATCGAGGCACAGATGCTCGACTACATCGCCGCACAACAGGCCGCACACGGCACGCCCTGGTCGCACATCACCCGCCACCTGCTGGGCCTGTGGAACGGCCAGGCCGGCGCCCGCCGCTGGCGCCAGGTGTGGAGCGACCAGCGGCACAAGGGCCTGCCCGTCAGAGACGTGGCCGGGCTGGCCCATGCGGCACGCCTGGGCGCAGTGGCCGCAGTGGGCCACTGAAGAAGTGGGTCACGGAGCCAGGCAACCGGGACAGGCGCTCGACGCTGCCACCAGGGCAGCCGCAGAGCGGCTTGACCCACCCTGCAAGGGCACAATCAAAAGCTCGTCAATGCCCCGCCCGCACCATGTCCAGTTCAGGCCAGCCCAGTCCGCCCACCCCCAGCAACGGCTTGCTGGCCATCATCGGCGGCAGTGGTCTCTATGAACTGCCCGGTCTGGCCGACACCGCCTGGGTGACGGTGCAGACACCCTGGGGCGCGCCGTCTGACCAGATCCTGACCGGCACGCTGGCCACGCCGATCGGCCCGGCGCGGCTGGCCTTTCTGCCGCGCCACGGCCGCGGCCACCGGCTGCCGCCGTCAGCGCTGAACTACCGTGCCAACATCGCCGCGCTCAAGCAGCTGGGCGCCACTGACGTGCTGTCGCTCAGTGCCGTGGGCGGCCTGCGGGCCGACCTGCCACCGGGCACCTTCGTCATCGCCGACCAGTTCATCGACCGCACCGTTGGCCGCGAAAACAGTTTTTTCGGCACCGGCTGCGTCGCCCACGTGTCGATGGCCCACCCGGTGTGCGCGCGCCTGGGCCACCATGTGCAGACGGCGCTGGCCGGCCTGGGCGTGCCGCATGTGCGCGGCGGCACCTACCTGGCGATGGAGGGCCCGCAGTTCAGCACGCTGGCCGAATCCCGGCTGTACCGCGGCTGGAACTGCGACGTCATCGGCATGACCAACATGCCCGAGGCCAAGCTGGCGCGCGAGGCCGAGCTTTGTTATGCGACGGTGGCCATGGTGACCGACTTCGACTGCTGGCACCCGCAGCATGACAACGTGACGGTCGAGGCCATCGTCGCGGTGCTGCTGCGCAATGCCGACACCGGCCGCAGCCTGGTGGCCTCGGCCGCAGGCGCTGTCAC
>JBBRJU010000438.1:0-3151 GCA_038218895.1 Burkholderiales bacterium | reverse complement strand
CGGCAGCCCGAAATCCCATTCGGCACCAGCCAATGCCTGCTCCAGCAGCCGCAGCAGCGCGGTGGCCAGGTCGCCGTCCAATTGCAAGGACAAGCTTCGCCCACCGGTTTCACGCAGCCGCAACTGCAGGCCGCGGCCGCTGGCCCCTGGCCCCAGGTCCACCGCCTCGGGCAGCAGCGGCTCCGGGCCCAGCGGCTGTGCCGTTACCTGCGGGTTGAAGGGCTCGCTGAAGCTGGTATTGGGCAGTGGTCGGTCACGCACGGCCTGCGCCAGCATGGCCTGGGCCTCTGGCAGCACGGTGGCATGTGGCATCACCTGCGCCAGCCCGGCGTTGGCCACCAGTTTGGTCAGCGGCGGCCACAGCAGCCGCACCATGCGGCGCGTGAGCCAGACGCTGTACAGCGCGCCTGCACTGGTGCGCACATGCCACAGCAGCCGGTCGGGCCCGGGCTGGTAGCGCAGTTGCATCTGGTGGATGTTCACAGCCGCATTCTAGAAAGCTGCCGGTCTCGCCGCCGGTCTCGCTTCCGGTCGAACTGCCGGTCAAGCTGCAGCGGCGCCCAGGCGCACCTTGGCCGCATCGCGCGCCAGGGCTTCGCGGGTGGCGATATTGCGGTACCACACCGTCACGGCCGAGCTGGTCAGCACGATGAACAAGCTGTAGAGCACCGGCACCAGCAGCACCTGTTGCTGCATCTCGCCCTGGAAGGTGAGCGTGACGATCAGCACCGCCAGCGGGCCGTTCTGGATGCCGGTCTCCAGGCTGATGGTGCGGGCCCGGTTGCCGTCCTGGCGCAGCCCGCGCGCCATCCAGTAGCCCAGCAGCATGCCCAGCAGGCCCAGCCCCACCGCCGCAGCAAACACCGACCAGGGCGTCTGCAACAGCAACTGGTAGTTGCGCGGCACCCACGAGACGACGAGGAACAGGATGACCACGATGCCCAGCATCGAGCCGATCAGCTCGACCGTGGCGCCGATGTTGGGGTTGAGCTTGCGCAGCACCATGCCCAGGATGGTCGGCACCAGCAGCACCACCAGCACCTGCGCCACGTTGGCCGCCGGAATCGCGAATTCGCCGGTCACGCCGGCCAGGTCGCTGTAGAACGTGACCAGGGCCGGCACCGCCACCACCGCCACCAGGGTGGACACGCTGGTCATCATGATCGACAGCGCCAGTGCACCCTTGCTGAAGTAGGTGAAGATGTTGCTGGTGGTGCCGCCGGGCATGCAGCCCATGAGGATCAGCCCCACCGCCAGCGCCGGTGGAAAGCCCAGCACCACCGCCAGCAGGTAGCCGATGAACGGCATCACGCCGTACTGGCATGCGATGCCGACGAGCACGCCCTTGGGCTTCTTGAACGCGATCAGAAAGTCACGGAAGGTCAGGCTTGCGCCCATGCCCAGCATGATGACCATCATCATCACGCCGAGCAGTTGGGTTTCCAGGGGGGTCAACATGGCAGATTCCTTTGCGTCACAGGCGCCTCACGGGCGTTTCAGGCCTGGGGCCGGTTGGCGAACTCGGTCTTGACTTCCTGCTTCAAGTCCTTGCGCAGGATCTTGCCGACAGGCGTCTTGGGCAACTCGTCACGAAAGACGATCGACTTCGGCACCTTGTAGTCGGTGAGCAGCGTCCTGCAGTGCGCCAGCACCGCCTCCTTGGTCAGTTCCCCGGCAAAGTCGGGGTTCTTGGCGATGTAGGCCCGCACTGCTTCGCCGGTCTTGCTGTCGGGGATGCCGACCACGGCCGCTTCCAGCACGGCGTCCATCTTGGCCAGTGCGTCTTCCACTTCGTTCGGGTAGACGTTGAAGCCCGAGACCAGCACCAGGTCCTTCTTGCGGTCGACGATGCGGAAGTAACCCTGGCTGTCCATCACGGCCACGTCACCGGTGTAGAGCCAGCCGTCGCGCAGCACCTGGGCGGTCTCGTCGGGGCGCTGCCAGTAGCCCTGCATGGTTTGCGGCCCGCGCACGATCAATTCACCGGCGTCGCCCTGTGGCACCGGCACGCCGTTGTCGTCGACCAGGCGCACCTCGGTGCCGGGCACCGGAATGCCGATGCTGTCGGGCTTGGCCACGCCAGACATCGGGTTGAAGGTCACCACCGGCGCGCATTCGGTCAGCCCGAAGCCTTCGGCCACCCGCGTGCCGGTGATGCGCTGCCAGCGCGCCGCCACGGCGTGGTGCAGCGCGGTACCGCCAGCAATGGCCGCTTTCAGGTGCTTGGGCGGAAAGGCGGTGAACCACTCTTCGTTCATCAGGCTGTTGAACAGGGTGTTCACGCCGGTGATCCAGGTGATGGGGTAGTTCTCGATCGCGCGTTGCAGGTTCTGCACCGGGCGCGGGCTGGGCACCAGCACATTGCGCGCACCGATGTCCAAGAAGCACAGCAGGTTCGCCGTGAAAGCGAAGATGTGGTAGAGCGGCAGCGCGGTGAGCACACACTCACCATCGCCCATGTGGGTCTTGCCCATGGCCAGCACCTGGTCGATGTTGGCCAGCAGGTTGGCGTGGGTCAGCATCGCGCCCTTGCTCACACCGGTGGTGCCGCCGGTGTACTGCAGGGCTGCGATGTTGCTGGCGGGCAGGTCGAACCACCATGACCGCACCGTGGCCGAATCGGCACCGGCACCGGCACCGGCACCGGCACTGGCACGTCCCTGGCTGAGCGCCTGCTTGAAGCGATCGATCGGCACTGCCAGTGGCGGCACAGACGGCAGCACCTTGCTCCACACGCGCTGCACACCGCGCACCACCAGGTTGGGAACGGCAGGGAACAACTCGGACACACCGGCCAGCACCACGCGCCGCAGGTCGGTCTTGGGCACCACCTCGGCCAGCTTGTCGGCGAACATGTCGATGATGACCAGCACCTGGGCGCCCGAGTCGTTGAGCTGGTGGATGGTTTCACTGGGCGTGTACAAGGGGTTGGTGTTGACCAGCACACAACCGGCCTTGAACACGCCGAAGGCCACCACCGGGTAGGCCAGCCCGTTGGGCAACTGCACGGCCACCCGGTCGCCCGCCTGCAGGCCGCACACCTGGCGCAGGTAGGCGGCAAACGCATCGGACATTTCGCCGACCTGGGCATACGTGAGGCTGCCATTCATGCCGTTGGGCACGACGGCGGTGAAGGCCTGGCGCGCGGCGT
>JBBRJU010000437.1:0-3151 GCA_038218895.1 Burkholderiales bacterium | reverse complement strand
ACCTCGTTGGTGCCGCGCGGCGAGGTGACCGGCACCTCCCAGCGCACGCTGCCGGTGGTGGGGTCGACACCGGTCATCACCGCGCCGATGCCGGCCACCAGGGTGTTCTTGTGGGCCACCAGCACGCCTGGCTGGGCCAGCGTCAGCGCCTCGCCCGGGCGCTGCAGGGCCCAGAGCCGGCGGCCGTCGATGGCGTCGAAGGCATGCACCACGCGGTCGACACCCAGCACGAACACCCGCTCACCGGCCACCAGCGGGGCTGTGGTGGTGCGCGAGGCCAGGCGCGTGCTCCAGAGTTTGGCGCCCTGGTCCAGCACCACCAGCTCATTGTCGACGGTGACCACGGCGGCGCGCCGGCCGTCGCTGCCCACGCCGGCCGACAGCCTGGCGCCTGCCTGGCCGCGCCAGACCTCGCGCCCGCTCTGCGCTTCCAGCGCCAGCACGGTGCCATCGGTCCCGGCGACGATGAAGTTGCCGTCGCGCAGTGTCACCGCCAGCGGGAACTGCACCGAATCGAGCCGGGCATTCCACACTTGGCGGCCGGCGATCTGGGCCGTCAACGGCTCCAGCGCCGTGGGCTTGGGCTTGTCACTGGCACAACCGGCCACCAGGGCAGCAAGCGCTGCCAGCAGCAGCGCTGCAGCGCGGCCCACAGGCGGGGCCATCACTTGGCCGCCCCCGACGCGGCAGCGCCCACCGGCACCGGCGGGGCAGCCAGCGCGGTCAGCTTCACTTCCACCAGGCGGCGGTAGTCGATCTTGTCGTCCATGGCCTTGTAGGCAGCCTGGTAGGCCGTGCGCGCTTCGTCAGGCTTGCCCTGGGCCAGCAGCACGTCACCACGCCGGTCGGCCACCAGCGCGGCAAACTCCTTGGCGGTGGCGCCGTCCAGCGCCTTCAGCGCACCAGCGTAGTCCTTGGCATCGAGCAGCACGCCGGCCAGGCGCAAGCGGGCAATGGCGCGGTATTCGGCTTCCGACGCCTGCTCGCCCACCCAGCCCAGGCTGGCCTTGGCGGCGTCGGCCTGGCCCTTGTCGAATTGCACCCGGGCGGCGATCAAACCGGCCTGCTGGGTGAGGTTGGCCCGGGCGTAGCGGTCCTTCATGTCGTTGAAGATCCGGCCCGCCTTGTCGGCATCGCCAGCCGTGGCGGCCTTGTCCAGTTCATCAAACATCGCCGCCGCCTGCACCGCCTGGTTGCGCTGGTACCAGTTCCAGCCATTCCAGCCGGCAAAGGCCAGCAGCACGGCGGTCACGGTCCAGGTGATCAGGTTGCCATAGCGCTTCCAGAACGCCTTGAGGTCGTCGAGCTGTTCCTGGTCCTGCAGATTGAGTGTGTTCGCCATGAAGCGCCTGTGGCCCGTGCTCTGAAATCGAAGGGCGGATTATGCGTTGCGCAGTTCATGCGCCCAGCCGGCCACGCCGTGCAGCGGGCGCAGCACCTGGGCCGCGGCCGCATCGCGCAGCGGCTTGACCACCACCTGACCCTGAGCCAATACATCGGCACCGAACACCAGCGCATGGCGCGCGCCGCTGGCGTCGGCCTTCTTGAACTGCGACTTCAGGCTGCCGCCACCGGCGTGCATCAGCACCGCCACGCCGGCGCGGCGCAGCGCGTCCAGCAGCACCAGCGCCTGCGGCAGCGCCGCCGCATCGGGCAGCACGGCGTAGACGTCGGGCGCCGCATCCGGCACCGGCGCGCCGATGGCCTGCAGCAGCAGCAGCAGCCGTTCGATGCCCAAGCCGAAGCCGATAGCCGGTGTCGGCTTACCGCCCAACTGCGCGAACAACCCGTCGTAACGGCCGCCGCCGCACACCGTGCCCTGGGCGCCGAGGTGGTCGGTCACCCACTCGAACACGGTGAGGTTGTAGTAGTCGAGCCCGCGCACCAGCCGGGGGTTGATGCGGTAGGGCAGGCCGGCGGCGTCCAGCACCGCACACACCGCCGCCAAGTGGGCGCGTGATTCAGCGCCCAGGTGGTCGGCCAGCGTGGGCGCAGCTTCCACCAGCGCCTGCATGGCCGGGTTCTTGGTGTCGAGGATGCGCAGCGGGTTGCTGTGCAGGCGGCGCTTGCCGTCGTCGTCCAGCTGCTCGCCATGCTGGGTGAAGTAGGCCACCAGGGCGGCGCGGTGGGCGGCACGTTCGCCGGCCTGGCCCAGGCTGTTGAGCTCCAGCCGCACCTGGGTGCCGACCTGCAGGCCGAGTTCTTCCCAGAGGCTGCGCACCATCAGGATCAGTTCGGCGTCCACGTCCGGGCCGGCATAGCCCAGTGCTTCCACATCGAGCTGGTAGAACTGGCGGTAGCGGCCTTTCTGCGGCCGCTCATGCCGGAACACCGGCCCGATCGACCACACCCGCAGCGGGCCGTTGTACAACGCGTTGTGTTCGACCATGGCACGCACGATGCCGGCGGTGATCTCCGGGCGCAGCGTCAGCGCGTCGCCGTTCATCGCGTCTTTCCAGGAGTACATCTCCTTCTCGACGATGTCGGTGGCTTCGCCGATGCCCCGCACGAACAGCGCGGTCGGCTCGACGATGGGCGTGATCAGAGGCTGGTAGCCATGGCGCGACAGCACCAAATCCACCGTGCGCTCGAACCAGCGCCAGATGGCGGAGTCGGGCAGCTTGTCCTTGCGCGGCACGCCGGCCGGCAGGATGTCGTTCATGCCTTTGACGGCAAGCAGTTTGTCAGCCATGGATTCCAGAGCAAAAGGTGGGTCGCAGATTGCGCAGCAACCGCAGCGCAACCGGCTGCGCCGGGCCGCTGGCAGCCCCGCCTGGCGCGCGCGCCGCAGGCGCTACGGGTGGACCCCGTACTTGCGCTCGATGTAGCCTTCGACGATCTTGTGGAACTCCTGCGCAATGCCTTCGCCACGCAGTGTCATGGCCTTCTGGCCGTCGATGAACACCGGCGCGGCGGGCGCCTCGCCGGTGCCGGGCAGGCTGATGCCGATGTCGGCATGCTTGCTCTCGCCGGGCCCGTTGACGATGCAGCCCATCACCGCCAGCTTCATGTTCTCGACGCCGGGGTACTTGGTCTTCCAGACCGGCATCATCGTGCGCAGGTGGTCGTCGATCTGCATGGCCAGCACCTGGAAGGTGGTGCTGGTGGTGCGGCCGCAGCCCGGGCAGGCGGTGACGCTGGGGTTGAAATT
>JBBRJU010000436.1:0-3173 GCA_038218895.1 Burkholderiales bacterium | reverse complement strand
GATGTCGGCCTGATCGCCGATGCAATGGGCGACGAGCCGTTCTGCCGCGCGCTGGTGGCGGCGATGGGCGCTGGCCGGTCGCTGCGCACCGAGGCTGGCAGCATGCGATTCAATGCCGGCAAGAACTACCGCGAGGTCGTCGGTGCCAGCCTCGACCAGCCGGCACCGCTGCGCCGGCTGACGACCAGCAGCAACTCGATCAGCCTGCTCGGTGACCGCCTGTTCCTGAAGGCCTACCGCCGCCTGCAACCGGGGATCAACCCCGAGCTCGAGATGGGCCGCTTCCTCACCGACGTCGTCGCTTTTGCGCACAGCGTTCCGGTGGCCGGCAGCATCGAATGGCTGGCTGTCGACGGCCAGGCCTGGACACTGGCCCTGTTGCAGACCCAGGTCTCGAACCAGGGCGACGCTTGGACGTCCACCGTCGACCAGCTGTCGCGCCTGCTCGAATCGACCGGCGACGACCTGGCGGCGGCCGACGATGCGATTGCCGCGATGGCCGAGCGCATGCAGGTGCTGGCCCGCCGGGTCGCCGAGCTGCATGCGGCGCTGGCACGCCGCACCGGCGATGCCGCCTTCGACCCCGAGCCCACCACGGCGGCCGATGTCGCCCGCTGGAGCGCGGCGGTGCAAACCGAGTGTGTGCAGACCTTGCAACGGCTGGGCCGCCCGCATGAAGCCTGGCCCGCAGCGCTGACCGAACTGGCCGCACGCGTGCTGGCAGCAGCGCCGGTGCTGCGCCAGCGCATTGCCGAGGCGGCCGATGGCGCGGCACCACCACATCTGAAGACCCGCCTGCATGGCGACCTGCACCTGGGGCAGGTGCTGATCTGCCGCGACGACTTTCTGCTGATCGACTTCGAAGGCGAGCCACAACGCAGCTTTGAAGAACGGCGCGCCAAGCATTCAGCGCTGCGCGACGTTGCCGGGCTGCTGCGCTCGTTCGATTACGCGCGCCACACGGCGCTGCACCAGACCGCCCAGAGCGCCGTTGACCAAGAACGCCTGGCGCCGCTGGCGCGGCACTGGGAACAACAGGTGCGCGCGGCCTTCTTGCAGGCTTATGGCAGCACGGCAGTGCAGGGCGCGGTCTATGCCAGCGATGCCGATTTCGCCGCCGTGCAGCCGCTGTTGCACCTGTTTGAACTGGAGAAGGCCTTGTACGAATTGCGCTATGAAATCGACAACCGGCCCGGCTGGGTCGGCGTGCCGCTGGCCGGCATCGCCGTCCTGGCTGGCCTCTCGGTCTGACCCCACGGAGCCACCATGCAAAACATCGATGTGATGCTCGAACCCGTGCGCGGCCTGCTGCTGCAGATCGGCGCCTTTTTGCCGCGCCTGGCGGTGGCGCTGGGCATTCTGCTGGTCGGCTGGGTGCTGGCCAAGGCCTTCCGCTTCAGCGTGGTGAAGGCACTGCGCGCGCTGAACTTCCATGTGCTGACCGAACGTGCCGGCATCGACGGCTTTCTGGAGCAGGGCGGCACCGACAAGGACACCACCGACCTGTTCGGCTGGATCGCCTACGTCCTGGTGATCCTGGCCAGCCTGATCATCGCCTCGAACAGCCTGGGCCTGACCCAGGTGACCGACCTGCTGGGCAAGGTGGTGTTCTTCCTGCCGCGCTTGCTGGTGGCGCTGCTGGTGGTGATCTTCGGCAGCTACTTTGCACGCTTCATCGGTGGCGCGGTGCGCGGCTATTGCAAACGCGTGGCGATCAGCGACGGCGACCTGCTGGCCCGGCTGGCGCAGTACGGCATCATGAGCTTCGTCGTGCTGCTGGCCATCGACCACCTCGACATCGGTGGCGGCCTGATCCAGCAGACCTTCCTGATCTTGCTGGCCGGTGTGGTCTTTGCCGGTGCGCTGGCCCTGGGCCTGGGCGCACGTGCGCGCGCGGCGCAACTCATCGAGCGCTGGTTCCCGGGCGACGAGCCGACCAACAAAGGCAGCCGGTGATCGCGGGCCGCGGCGCGATCGACGCCGTCTGGCCGGGCCGCCCGTTTCCGCGCGGCGCCAGTTGGGACGGCCTGGGTGTCAACTTTGCGCTGTTTTCCGAACACGCCGAACGCGTCGAAATCTGCCTGTTCGACGCCAGCGGACGCCATGAGGTGCAGCGCCTGGTGCTGCCCGAACAGACCGACCATGTCTTCCACGGTTACCTGCCGCAGGCCCGGCCTGGCCTGCTGTATGGCTACCGCGTCTATGGCCCCTACCGCCCGCGCGAAGGCCATCGCTTCAATGGCCACAAACTGCTGCTCGACCCTTACGCCCGCAACATCATCGGCCAGATGCGCTGGCACGACGCGCTGTTCGGCTACCGCGTCGGCCACCACGACGGCGACCTGTCGTTCGACCGCCGCGACAGCGCCCCCTACCTGCCGCGCTGCAAGGTTGTCGAGTCGGCGTTCAGCTGGGGGGACGACCACCGGCCCGCCGTGCCCTGGCACGAGACGGTGATCTACGAAGCCCATGTGCGCGGCCTGACGATGCGCCACCCCGGTGTGCCCGAGGCGCTGCGCGGCACCTATGCCGGTCTGAGCTGTGCACCCGTCCTCGACCACCTGAAGCGCCTGGGCGTGACGACACTCGAGCTGATGCCGGTGCACGCCTTCCTCGACGACCGCCAGCTGCTCGACCGCGGCCTGCGCAACTATTGGGGCTACAACACCATCGGCTACTTCGCGCCGATGCACCGCTACAGCGCCTCGGGCAAGGTCAATGAGTTCAAGACCATGGTGCGCACGCTGCATGCGGCCGGCATCGAGGTGATTCTCGACGTGGTCTACAACCACACCGCAGAAGGCAGCGAGTTCGGGCCGACCCTGTCGTTCCGCGGCATCGACAACGCGTCGTACTACCGGCTGGTGCCCGAATCGCGGCGCCACTACCAGGACTTCACCGGCTGCGGCAACACGCTGAACATGCAGCACCCGCGCGTGCTGCAGTTGCTGATGGACTCGCTGCGCTACTGGGTCACCGAGATGCATGTCGACGGCTTTCGCTTCGACCTGGCGTCGGCACTGGCGCGCGAGTTGTTCGAGGTCGACCGCCTCAGCGCATTTTTCGACGTGCTGCGCCAGGACCCGGTGCTGTCGCAGGTCAAGCTGATCGCCGAACCCTGGGACCTGGGCTCCGGCGGCTACCAGGTCGGCAACTTTCCGGTCGGCTGGACC
>JBBRJU010000435.1:0-3175 GCA_038218895.1 Burkholderiales bacterium | reverse complement strand
GCCACGCTGCTGGCGCAGCTGGCCGCTGCGCTGGACCTGCGTGGCGACACCGCTGCTGCGGTCTTGCAGGTGCGCGCGCTGATGTTCGTCTCGCGTTTCCGTGACGACATCGCCCGCCGTCTGGCTGCCTTGGACCGCTGACCTGCCCGACCGGTGAATCTGACTGCTGAACCCGAACGCTGACCCAAAAGAGCAACAACATGGCCCTGCTGCAACTCTCCGAACCCGGTCAAACGCCCGACCCGCACGCCCGCCGCATTGCCGTGGGCATCGACCTGGGCACCACCCACAGCCTGGTGGCCGCCGTGCGCCACGGTGTAGCCGAATGCCTGCCCGACGGCGAGGGTCGCAACATCCTGCCGTCGGTGGTGCGCTACCTCGACGCCAACCGCCGCCAGATCGGTTTCGATGCCCGTGCCGCGCAGGCCGACGACCCCGAAAACACCATCGGCAGCGTCAAGCGCTTCATGGGCCGGCGCCTGGCCGACGTGGCCGACGCGGGCCGGCTGCCCTACCGCTTCATCGACCAACCCGGCATGCTGGCGCTGGACACCCGCGCCGGCACCAAGACACCGGTGGAGGTGTCGGCCGAGATCCTGGCCACGCTGCGCCACCGCGCCGACGACACCTTCAACGACGACCTGTTCGGTGCGGTGATCACCGTGCCGGCCTACTTCGACGATGCCCAGCGCCAGGCCACCAAGGACGCCGCGCAGCTGGCCGGCCTGAATGTGCTGCGGCTGATCAACGAGCCCACGGCCGCAGCCGTGGCCTATGGGCTGGACAACGCCAGTGAAGGCCTCTACGCCGTCTATGACCTGGGTGGTGGCACCTTCGACATCAGCCTGCTGCGCCTGCAGCAAGGCGTGTTCGAGGTGGTGGCCACCGGCGGGGATGCCGCGCTGGGTGGGGATGATTTCGACCAGGCCCTGGCCGACTGGGCGCTGGCCCAGGCCGGCCGCCGGGCCAGCAGCGCCCACGACAAACGTGCGGTGCTGGTGGCTGCCCGCGCCGCCAAGGAGGCGCTGACCGGTGCCGACAGCACCATGCTGGCCGCCACACTGGGCAGCACACCACTGGCCGTGGCCGTCACCCGTGCGCAGTTCGATGCCATCACGCGGCCGCTGGTCGACCGCACGCTGGCAGCAGCGCGCAAGGTGCTGCGCGACGCCAAGCTCAAGCCTGCCGACGTGGCTGGCGTGGTGATGGTGGGCGGCGCCACCCGCATGCCGGCGGTGCAGGTGGCGGTGGGCGCGCTGTTCGGCAGCCCGCCGCTGACCAACCTGAACCCCGACGAGGTGGTGGCCGTGGGCGCTGCCATCCAGGCCAATGCGTTGGCCGGCAATGCCCAGGACGGCGAGTTGCTGCTGCTGGATGTGATCCCGCTCAGCCTGGGCCTGGAGACCATGGGTGGCCTGGTCGAACGGGTGATCGAACGCAACACCACCATCCCGGTGGCCAAGGCGCAAGACTTCACCACCTTCAAGGACGGCCAGACCGCGATGGCCATCCACGTGCTGCAGGGCGAGCGTGAACTGGTGGCCGACAACCGCAGCCTGGCCCGCTTCGAATTGCGTGGCATCCCGCCGATGGTGGCGGGCGCAGCACGCATCCGTGTCACCTTCCAGGTCGACGCCGACGGCCTGCTCAGCGTGGCGGCGCAAGAGCTCGGCTCGGGCGTGCAGTCGGCGGTGGTGGTCAAGCCCAGCTATGGCCTGGCCGATGACCAGATCGCGGCGATGCTGAAAGACGGCTTTGCCAGTGCCGAGGCCGACATGGTGGCAAGGTCACTGCGTGAATCGCGCGTCGAGGCCGAGCGCATGGCCCTGGCCACCCGCGCCGCGCTGGCGGCCGATGGTGAATTGCTGCAGGCCGAGGAGCGTGCAGCCATCGAGGCCCTGCTGGTCGACCTGGCCGCCGTGGCCGCCAGCGTCGACCATGCCGCCATCGACACCGCAGTGGAACGCCTGGCCGACGGCACCGAAGGCTTTGCCGCTGCGCGCATGAACCGCGGCATCCAGCAGGCACTGACCGGCCGCAAACTGTCTGACATCTGAACCTGCGGCATCTGAAGCTGCGGCACCCGAACCTGCGCCACCTGACCCTTCGACATCCACGCCCACCATGCCTGTCATCAAGATCCTGCCCCATGCCGAACTTTGCCCCCTTGGCGCTGAAGTGAAGGCGCCGCGCGGCACCTCGGTCTGCGAGGCCCTGCTGGACAACGGCATCGCGCTGGAGCACGCCTGCGACATGAGCTGCGCCTGCACCACCTGCCATGTGATCGTGCGCCAGGGTTTCCGCTCGCTCAATGCGATGGAAGAAGGCGAAGAAGACCTGCTCGACCGCGCCTGGGGCCTGGAGCCTGATTCGCGCCTCGGCTGCCAGGCCATCCTGGCCGACACCGATCTGGTGGTCGAAATCCCCAAGTACACGATCAACCACGCCCGGGAGAACCACTGACCCGCTGATCGCTGATCGCTGATCGCTGATCGCAAACTGCCAGCCAGCCAGCCGGGGCAGCGTCAGCTTCAGCGTGGCTCGTTCTGCGAAAACACCAGGGTCATGGTCGCCGGAATGCGGCCGTTGTCCAGCGGCAGCTGGCGGGTCTTGTCGATGGCGCGCAGCACGGTCTCGTCCCAGGCCGGGTTGCCGCTGGGCTTGCTGACACGGCGCCCGACGATGCTGCCGTCGGGCCCGCAGCGCACTTCCACCTCGGTGACCGGGTTGCCGCGCTCCTTGTCGGGTTGCACGATGTTCGGCAGGATCGCCGCCTTGATGCGGCCGGCATAACCCGCCGATGGTGCGGCGTCGGCCTTGGCGTTGCCAATGGCCGTGGCCGCGCCGGTGGCACCCACCTGGCCCATCATGCGTTTCAGATTTTCCTCGCGCAGCTTGGCGATCTGCTCGGTCTGGGCCTTGGCGTCGGCCTGCTGTGCGGCTTGTTGTGCGGCTTGTCTGGCGGTCAGCTCTTTCTGGCGTTGCGCCTCACGCGCCTGCTCGGCCTTGGCCAGTTCCGCCTTCTGCGCGTCCTTCAGGCGCTTGGCCTCCTGCGCATCGGCCAGGCGCTTCGCCTCCAGGCGCTGCTTCAGCCGCTGGGCTTGTTCCTGCTCCTGTTCGCGCTGGCGGGCGCGCTCGGCGTCTGCCGCAGCCAGTTCCTTCTGGCGGCGCAGAC
>JBBRJU010000434.1:0-3202 GCA_038218895.1 Burkholderiales bacterium | reverse complement strand
CAGCGTGGCCAGGTCCTGGCTGCTGATGCGGGTGCCGGCCAGTTTGCCGAAGCCGGTGTTGACGCCGTAGACCGGCGCGTCACCCGCCGCAGCGGCCTGCACCACTGCGGCGCTGGCCTGGATCGCAGGCAGCGCGGCCGGATCGATCAGCAGCGGCTGGGGCTGATCAGCGTCGGCCGCGTGGATGGCCTGCAGTTCGTCGAGCGACAGGCGCCCGGGGCGCAGCAGCATCAGGCACCCGCCGGGCTGCGGTTGAGCATCGGCAGGTTCAGGCCCTGCGCGCGGGCACAGTCCACCGCTTCGGCATAGCCGGCGTCGGCATGGCGCATCACGCCGGTGGCAGGGTCGTTCCACAGCACACGTTCGATGCGCTTGGCGGCGGCATCCGTGCCGTCGCAGACGATCACCACGCCGCTGTGCTGGCTGTAGCCCATGCCGACACCACCGCCGTGGTGCAGGCTGACCCAGGTGGCACCGCCAGCGGTGTTGAGCAGGGCGTTCAGCAGCGGCCAGTCGCTCACCGCGTCACTGCCATCCAGCATGCGTTCGGTTTCGCGGTTGGGCGACGCCACCGACCCACTGTCGAGGTGGTCGCGGCCGATCACGATCGGGGCCTTCAGCTCGCCGCTCTGGACCATGGCATTGAAGGCCAGGCCGGCACGGTGCCGCTCGCCCAGGCCGATCCAGCAGATGCGCGCCGGCAGGCCCTGGAACGCGATGCGCTCAGCCGCCATGTCCAGCCAGCGGTGCAGGTGGGTGTCGTCGGGGAACAGCGCCTTCATCTTGGCATCTGTCTTGCGGATGTCCTCGGGGTCACCGCTCAGCGCCACCCAGCGGAATGGCCCCTTGCCGCGGCAGAACATCGGGCGCACATAGGCAGGCACGAAGCCGGGAAAGTCAAACGCGTTTTGCACGCCGGCATCAAACGCCACCTGGCGGATGTTGTTGCCATAGTCGACCGTGGGCACGCCCATGGCCTGGAAGTCCAGCATGGCCCGCACATGCACGGTGCAGCTTTGTGCAGCGGCCTGGCGCAGGCCGGCGTGCTGGGCATCATCGGCGCGGGCGGCCAGCCACTGCGCCACCGTCCAGCCGGCCGGCAGGTAGCCGTTGACCAGGTCATGGGCGCTGGTCTGGTCGGTCACCAGATCGGGCCGAAGCCCGCCAGCCCGGGCGCGGCGCACCAGTTCGGGCAGCACCTCGGCGGCATTGCCCTGCAGCGCGATGCTGATCGCCTTGCCGGCGGCGGTGTAGCGGGCGATGCGCGCCAGCGCGTCGTCCAGATCAGCGGCCTGCTCGTCGACATAGCGGCTGCGCAGGCGGAAATCGATGCGGCTCTGCTGGCATTCGATGTTGAGTGAACAGGCGCCGGCAAAGGTGGCGGCCAGCGGCTGGGCGCCGCCCATGCCACCCAGGCCGCCGGTCAAGATCCAGCGGCCCTGCAGCGACCCGCCGTAATGCTGCACGCCGGCTTCGACAAAGGTTTCATAAGTGCCCTGCACGATGCCCTGGCTGCCGATGTAGATCCAGCTGCCGGCGGTCATCTGGCCGTACATCATCAAGCCCTTGCGGTCGAGCTCGGAGAAGTGCTCCCAGGTGGCCCACTTCGGCACCAGGTTGCTGTTGGCGATCAGCACCCGCGGCGCATCTGCATGGGTGCGGAACACGCCCACCGGCTTGCCGCTCTGCACCAGCAGGGTTTCGTCGTCGCCCAGGTGGCGCAGGGCCACCAGCATGGCCTCGTAACACTCCCAGTTGCGGGCTGCCTTGCCGATGCCGCCGTAGACGACCAGCGCGTCGGGGTTTTCGGCCACCTCGGGGTCGAGGTTGTTCTGCAGCATGCGGTAGGCGGCCTCGGTGAGCCAGCTCTTGCAGCTGAGCGTGCTGCCCCGCGGCGCGCGCACCGGGTGCGGCTGGGCGACGGGCGACACAGCGGGTTGCACGGCAGCGTGCACGGTGGACAGATCGGTCATGGCGGGGCTCCTGTGGCGCGGGGCGAACCGGGATGCCTGGCATGCTACTTGTCTAGACAAGCGGGCGCAAGTAGCATGCACACCATGGTTTCCACCCGCCAGGCGCCATACGCCGTCGTCAAGCAATCGCTGAAGGACAGGCTGGCCGCCGGCCTGTGGCCCGCCGGCGCGCTGATGCCCAGCGAGGCCGAACTGGTGGCCCAGCACGGCGTCAGCCGCATGACCATCAACCGCGCGCTGCGCGAACTGCAGGCCGAGGGCCTGGTCGAGCGGGTGCAGGGCGTGGGCACGTTTGCCGCGCGGCTGCACCGCGTCGCCGCCACCCTCACCCTGCATGACCTGCACGAGGAGATCGAGGCCCGGGGCCATCGCCACCAGGCGCGGGTGCAGTTGCAGCGCGCCGAGAAAGCCACACCCGGCCTGGCCGACCAACTGGGCCTGCAGCCCGGCGCCCAGGTCTTCCACACCCTGATCGTGCATCTGGAAAACGGTGTGCCGCTGCAGTTGGAAGACCGCTATGTGAACCCCGCCTGCTCGCCCGGCTACCTGCAGACAGACTTCAGCCGCACCACACCCACCCAGGTGCTGTTCGACACCACCGCGCTGTGGCGGGCGCAGTACAGCATCGAGGCCGAGCCCGCCATGGCCGACGAAGCACGCCTGCTGGCCATCGCCCCCGGCAGCGCCTGCCTGGTGGTGACGCGCCGCACCTTCAGCCGCGATGCCACCATCACGCTGGCGCGGCTGGTCCATCCTGGCCAGCACTACAGCCTGCATGGAGAGTTCCAGCCATGATTTCAGCCCTGATGCCAACCTGGACCGCCGGCCTGGCCGACCTGGCCGAATGCCCCGCCGCCGCAGCCGGTCCGATGGCTGCCGGCCGGCGTGCTGGCCACTGGCTGTTTCGGCTGCCGGTGGGGGCGCCGCAGTGACCTGGCTGCAGCACATCGCCGTGGACCGCGTGCAGCCCCAGCCCTGGCGCAACGGCGGCGGCAGCACCCGCGAGCTGTTCACCTGGCCGGGCGGCGCCGCCCCGTGGCAGCTGCGCATCAGCGTGGCCGACATCACACGGGACGGCCCGTTTTCGGCCTTTGTCGGTGTTGACCGCTGGTTTGCGGTGCTGCAGGGCGCCGGCGTGCAGCTGGCCTTGCCAGCTGCCGGCGCCGTGCGGCTCAGCGCCCGCAGCCCGCCGCTGCAGTTTGCTGGTGAGTCGGCGCCCGGCTGCCAGC
>JBBRJU010000433.1:0-3205 GCA_038218895.1 Burkholderiales bacterium | reverse complement strand
CAGCAGCACGGTGCGCTGGCTGGCCAGGTACGCCAAGTGGTCGACGCTGGCGCTGTCATCACCGCGGGCGAAGGCGGATTCGGCGGCGTCCATCGCCACGGTGGCGTTCTGCAGCTCAGGGCTGCCCAGGCCGTGGGTCTGCGGGTCGGCGCGGGTGGCGCGCAGCTGGTTGCGGGCGTCGTCCAGGCGCGCATTGGCCTGCTGCACGCTGCTGCAGGCGGTGATGGCGGCCAGCGCCAGCAGTGCCAGTGGCAACGCGGTGGCGCGGGCAACGCGGGCGGGCAGGGCTTGAGAGAGGAGCGTGGGCATGGGCAGATCCTGGCGGATAGGGGGGATTGGGGGGATGAGGGAGACGGCGAACGTCGCGGCGGCGTGGCGCTGGGCGCTCATGGCTTTTTGCGGGCCAGTTCGTCGGTGAGTGCACGGCTGGCAGCCTGCACTTCCTGCGCGGCCTGTTGGGCCTTGGCGGTTTCGCCACGCGATTCGGCCACCAGTGCATCCACCTGGGCTTCTTGCGCCAGGCGGCCGGCGGCAAGGTTGTCTTTTTCGGCCAGTGCCTGGTTGGCGCGCCGCAGCTTGTCGCGCGCAAGTGCCAGTTCGGGCTGGGCCTGGCCCTGGCCGGCGGCTGCGGTGGCATGGGCCAGCGCGGCCGTGCTGACAGCCAGTTGCGCCGTGGGTGGTGGCACGCTGGCGCAGGCGCCCAGGGTCAGCAGGCCTGCGGCGCCGAGGCCGGCAAGGATGTGGCGGCGGGCGCCGCGTTGCTTGGTTTGCATGGTGTGGCCTTTCAAGGCAAGAGGAGCAGGGTGTCGGGCAAGGTGCTGAAGGGTGTGAAGTTGCGCAGACGACACCGACCAGCTGGCCGGCACGTGTGCCACCCCCGCCATGGCAGCTTGTGGTGCTGCCCGAGCTCGGTCGGTACGCTGTCACACACTGGCGCCGAATGGCCTGCTGTCCTACAGCCCGGCTGGCTGCCGGCCGATGGGGGCGCCGTCAGGTGCTGCCTACAGTTGGGTCAAGGCCGACGGCCTGGTTCCTGGCAGCGCGAGTGAGCGGCCAGCACGCCGCCACCTGGACTATCCACAACAGGAGTTTCTCCATGCAAAAACGCACCACTCTCGCCGCCATCCTCGCTTCCATCGTGATGCTCACCGCCACCGGCTGCGCCGTCACCCGAGGGCAGGAATCCGTGGGTGCCTATGTCGACGATTCCGCCATCACCACGGCAGTGAAGGCCCGTTTCGTCGAAAACAAGATGGTCGACGCTGCCGCCATCAGCGTCGAAACCATGAAGGGCACGGTGATGCTGTCCGGCTTCGCCAAGGGCCCGACCGAGCGCAGTACCGCCGAGGCGTTGACCTGGAAGGTCAACGGCGTGAAGGCCGTGAAGAACGAGATCGCACTGCGTCCGTGATCACCCGCGCGGCCGGTCAGCCCAGCGGCTGACCGGCTGCGCAAGTGGCCCGCACCCCCAACGCCAGCGTGTTGCGCTGGCGTTGGGCGTTGTGTGTCGTGTGTCGTGTGTCGTGTGTCGTGTGTCGTGTGTTTTGTGCCCGGCTGTGGTGGAACAGCGTTGCGCAGCCGGCCGCCGGCGGTTCGATATCTTGCGCAGCAACCGCTGCCGCCGCGCTTCGATCAGATGGCTGCAGCCGGATCGTCGGCCACCCGCACCGGCCCGCTGCTGACAAACCGCGTGACCTGGCGCGGCTTGAGGTGCGCGCGGCTGCCCGGGGCCAGCTGCAAGCTGTCACGCAACTGTTGCCAGCGCTGCCGGCTCAGCTCCACGTCCACATAGCTGCCGTCGTCGCACTTGAACTCCAGCCGCGTCACCGGCCCGAGTGTCAGCGCTTGTGCCAGCTCGGCCGGCCAGGTGCCGTCACCGGCTTCGGCCAGCACGTCCAGCGCATGCGGGCGCACATAGTGCACGTCGTCACCGGCTTCGGCCGACTCGACCGCCCCGCCGGGCCCATGCCCCAGCCGGCCGTGGAACAGGTTCACATCGCCCAGGAATTGCAGCACGAAGGGCGTGGCCGGGTGGTCGTAGACGGCGTCCGGCGTGCCCACCTGTTCGATCCGGCCCTGGTTCATCACCACGATGCGGTCGGCCACTTCCATGGCCTCGTCCTGGTCGTGGGTGACGAACACGCTGGTGACCTGCATCTCGTCATGCAGGCGGCGCAGCCAGCGGCGCAGTTCCTTGCGCACCTTGGCATCGAGCGCGCCGAACGGCTCGTCAAGCAGCAGCACCTTGGGCTCTACCGCCAAGGCACGGGCCAGCGCGATGCGCTGGCGCTGGCCACCGCTCAACTGGTGCGGGTAGCGGTCGGCGATCCAGTCGAGTTGCACCAGCTTCAGCAGGGCTGTCACCTTGGACTGGATCTCGCCCTCGCCGGGCCGCGTGGCCTTGGGCCGCACCCGCAGGCCGAAGGCCACGTTCTCGAAGTTCGTCATCTGCGGGAACAGCGCATAGTGCTGGAAGACGAAGCCGACCTGGCGGTCGCGCACATCGGTGTGGGTGGCATCGGCACCGTGGAACAGCACCGTGCCGCTGTCAGGCACCTCCAGCCCCGCGATGATGCGCAGCAGGCTGGTCTTGCCCGAGCCGGACGGGCCCAGCAGCGCCACCAGCTCTCCATCGGGGATGTCGAGGTTGAGGTTGTTGCAGACGACGGTCTGGCCGAACCGCTTGTTGAGATTTCTGATTTCGATAGACATGGCGCTCCTCGGCCGTTGGCTGCACCGACCGATCCCGCTGGCGGATGGCGGACCGGCTTGGGGCGGCGCGGCGCGCGGCCCGCCCCGTGTGGATGGTCATTCCCCGCGCACGTCGCGTTTCTGCGCTTTCACGCGTTGCTCGACCGCGTACTTCAGCCCCAGCGTCACCAGCGCCAGCAGCGCCAGCAGCGACGCGACGGCAAACGCAGCGGCGAACTGGTATTCGTTGTAGAGGATCTCGATGTGCAGCGGCATGGTGTTGGTCTGGCCGCGGATGTGGCCCGAGACCACGCTGACCGCGCCGAACTCGCCCATCGCACGGGCGTTGCACAGGATCACGCCATACAGCAGCGCCCACTTCACGTTGGGCAGGGTCACGCGCCGGAAGATCTGCCAGCCGCTGGCGCCCAACACCCGCGCGGCTTCTTCCTGCTCGGTGCCCTGGGCCTGCATCAACGGGATCAGCTCACGCGCCACGAACGGGAAGGTGATG
>JBBRJU010000432.1:0-3206 GCA_038218895.1 Burkholderiales bacterium | reverse complement strand
TGCCGCGCGACACCCCGGGCGTGACGGTGCTGCGGCCGCTGCATGTGTTCGGCTACGACGACGCGCCGCACGGCCACATGGAGATCGTGCTGGAGGATGTGCGCGTGCCGGTCGACAACATCCTGCTGGGCGAGGGCCGCGGTTTCGAGATCGCCCAGGGTCGCCTCGGCCCCGGCCGCATCCACCACTGCATGCGCAGCATCGGCGCGGCCGAGCGCGCGCTGGAGCTGATGTGCAAGCGCCTGCAAGGCCGCATCGCCTTCGGCAAGCCGTTGTCGCAGCAATCGGTCTGGGCCGAGCGCATCGCCGAAAGCCGCTGCATGATCGACCAGGCCCGCCTGCTGACGCTGAACGCTGCCTACCGCATGGACACCGTGGGCAACAAGGTGGCCAAGGCTGACATCGCGATGATCAAGGTGGTGGCGCCCAACATGAGCTGCAAGGTGGTCGATTGGGCGATCCAGGCCTTCGGTGCCGCCGGTGTCAGCCAGGACACCTGGCTGGCCGAGGCCTATGCCCACCAGCGCACCGTGCGCATCGTCGATGGCCCGGACGAAGTGCACCGCAACGCCATCGCCAAGATCGAACTGGGCAAGTACGCCGCCGCCAAGTAGGCGTGGCAGGCGAGGCGTGGCAGGCGAGGCGTGGCAGGCGAGGCGTGGCAGGTGGTGGGTCTGGAACAGGCCGGCCGCCATGCCCGGCGCGGCTAAACCGCGCCGCGCTCAGCGGTACACGCCGTCCCAGGCGCCAGCCTGCAGTTCGGCGCGCTGGCCGTCGGCGCTGGCGGTGGGCCGGTTCAGGGTGAACATCGACTCCGGGCCGACCACCGCATAGTCCATGTAGCCCAGCCGCGCCACCGTGCGCATGCGGCCGGTGTCGACCACGCCGTCGGCGATGTACTGGTCGTCGATGTAGACCGCCACCACCTCGCCGATCACCATGGTGTAGCCCATCGGGGCGGGGCCGCCCGGCCGGCTGTCCTGCCGGCTGTCAGGCACCGGCAGGTCGATGGTCTTCCACAACCGGCATTCAAACGCGGCGGGCGCCAGCGCCACGCGCGGCGGCTTCACCAGCATCGACGCGGCTTCGGCCAGGCCGGCCAGCGCAAACTCGTTGACGCCGTGGGCCACCGGGGCCGAGCTGAGATTCATCGCATCGGTCAGCGCCTGGTTGGCGATGGAGCAGGTGAACTCGCCATTGGCCAGGATGTTGCGCAGGCTGTCCTTGTGGCCACCCGACGAGAACATCACCATCGGCGGGCGGTCGCTCACGGCATTGAAGAAGCTGTAAGGCGCCAGGTTGGGCACGCCGTCGGCATTGACGGTCGCGATCCAGCCGATCGGCCGGGGCACGACCAGCGCTTTGAAGGGGTCGAACTTGAGGCCCGGTGCGCGGGCAGTGGTGGGGTAGTGCATGGCATCGAAGGTTGCGGAGAGGGCAGCCAGTATCGGCCGCGTCGGGCGGCCGGGCTGCGGCGCTCAGGCTTTCTTGCGGAACAGCACCAGGTGCTGCCAGGGCAGGCTGCTGACGGTGCGCTCCCACGCCAGCGGGTGGACCTCGGCTTCACGCCGGATCTGCGCCTCGGTCATTTTGTGCAGCGCCTTGATCGGCACGAAGGCATCCTCGGCCTTGTATTCGACGAACGCCAGCTGGCCGCCGGGCTTGAGCGCCCGCAAGATGCTCTGCAGCACCTCATAGGGCCAGGCCAGCTCATGGTAGACGTCGACCAGGATGGCCAGGTCCAGTTGCCCGGCCTGCAGGCGCACGTCTTTCTCCTCGCCCAGCCAGGGCAACAGGTTGGCCATGCCCGGCTGCGCGGCCACGCGCTCCAGCATGCGCACCATCTGCGGCTGCACATCCACCGCGATGACCCGGCCGCCGGGTGCCACGGCCGGCACCATGCGCCGCGCCAGGTAGCCGGTGCCTGCACCGATGTCGGCCACCACCATGCCCGGGCGCAGCGCCAGCGCGGCCAGCAGCAGGTCGGTGCGCTCTTCGCGCTCGCGCTCGCCCCGCTCCAGCCAGCCGGCACCCTGCCAGCCCATCACCCCGGCGATCTCGCGGCCCATGTAGCGGCGGCCGATGCCGTCGGCGCTGGCAGCGCCGGTGCTGTAGCGTTCGGCCTGGGCCTGGGCCTGGGCCTGGGCCACGAGAGGCCCGGCCATCGCGGCCAGCCAGGCCAGGCAAAGTTGGCGTCGGTGCAATGTCATGCTCCGATTGAAGCGCGGCAGCGCCGGGCCTTGCCGCCGTCAGGTCATTGGGCCCGCAGGGCACGGCATGGGCTGGCTTGCGCCAGCATCTGCAGCTGTCCACACCATCAACACACCCCATGCCAATTGATCCGACCCCCAACTGGCTGCAGGCCGCCCGTGACGCCTGGGACTGGCGCGGCCAGCAGCGCCCAAGTTTTGCCGTGGTGCCGGGCCCGGGCCAGGTGTCGGTGTGGGACTTTCCGCGCCCGCCCAGGCTGGTGGCCGATGTGCGCGAGGTGGTGCTGCGCTGGGGCAGCACCGAGGTGGCGCGCACCCGACGGGCGCTGTGCGTGCTGGAAACCGCCCATCCGCCCAGTTTCTACCTGCCCTGGGCGGATGTGGCGCAGCAGCTGCTGCAGCCCGCGCCCGGCGGGTCGTTCTGCGAATGGAAAGGCCCGGCGCGCTACTGGAGCCTGGTGGATGGCGCCCGCCAGCTGCCCGGCGTGGCCTGGAGCTACCCGCAGCCGCTGGCCGGTGCCGAGGCCCTGGCCGACCGTGTGGCCTTCTACCTCACCGGGCTCGACGGCACGATCGACGGCTTGCCACTGCGGCCCCAGCCTGGCGGCTTCTACGGCGGCTGGGTCACGCCCGAGCTGGTCGGGCCGTTCAAGGGCGCAGCGGGCAGCGAGGGCTGGTGAACCCGCATCCCGGGCCAGCCATGCGTTCAAGGCACCGTTGCCATCACCAGCCAGGCTTGGATTGCAGGGCCAGTGGCCGCCAGAATGCGCACAGCCACCAACGGCCCGCCCGCCCACCATGCCCAGCCCTCTGCATCCGCCCCTGACCGGCATCTGTTCGATGGCCACCCGCTTGTTGCTGGCCGACCTGCTGGCCGATTGGCAAGGGCAGGGCGGCCAGGCGACAGCGGTGCAAGCGCTGGGTGGCGTGCATGCCGCCCGGCGCGTGGCGGCCGACGAGGTCCTGGACCTGGTGGTGCTGGCATCCGACGCCATC
>JBBRJU010000431.1:0-3213 GCA_038218895.1 Burkholderiales bacterium | reverse complement strand
AGGGCTTGACCACGGATGCGGGGTTCACGTTCACCTTCGAAGAATGGAACCTGTTCGACGATGCGCCGGCCTGGCGCGAGGCCACGACCGGAACCCATGCCGAGCGGCTGGCCAAGCTGGGCGACCCGGCACGCCGCGCAGCCCTGAAGGCGCAATTGCCGATGACGGCGACCGGGCCTTTGCCGGGCATCGTGATCACCGGCCCGAAGCTTGAAAAAAATCTGCGTTGGCTGGACCACACCCTGGCACTGGCGGCCGACAAGATGGGCCGGCACCCGGTGGATGTGATGCTCGACATGGCTGTCGAGGAGAACCTCGCGACCGAGTTCTTTGCCGCGCCGCCCAATGGCAAGATCGAGCACCTGAAGGAAATCGTCGACGATCCTTACGTCTTGTTTGGTGTGTCCGACGGTGGTGCGCACACCAAGTTTCTGACCGCCGGGCGCTTCCCGACCGAGACGCTGTGCAAGGTGGTGCGCCAGCACGCCATGCTTTCATTGGAAGAAGCGCACTGGCGCTTGTCGGCGCTGCCGGCCCAGGTGGCGGGGTTTCGGGATCGCGGTGTGCTGAGAGAGGGCGCACCGGCCGACATCATCGTCTACGACCTTGAACAGCTGCGTGTGCTGCCCGAGGAAATCGTCCATGACTTGCCGGGCGGAGAGTGGCGCCGAATCCAGCGGGCGCAGGGCTACCGCTGGGTGCTCGTCAACGGCGAAGTGACGATCTGCGACGATGCCCAGACAGGCCGGCATTCGGGTGCCTTGCTGCGCCACGGGGTGGCGCAGGCCCGGTCACAAGGCAAGTCGCCGGTCAGTGCTGGCCGGTGAGCGCTGCGCAGTGACCTTGACCGTGCCGCCATGGCCGCACACTGCGGGGTTGTCGCCTCAGGCTGCAGGCACCGCCGCGCCCACCTGCTGGTAGACCGCCTGCTCGAAGCCGATCAGCGTCTCGACCACCGGCATGTCGAAAAACGGCAGCAGTTGCGTCATCAGCACGCCGCCCACGCCCTTGGCGCGGTCGATCCAGTAGTAGGAATTGAACACGCCAGCCCAATCGGCCGTGCCCTGGCTGCGCATGCCGGGCAGATCGGTCATGGTCAGGTGAAAGCCCAGGCCCCAGGTTTGCGGCACGGGCATTGCAGGCACATCGTTGGACAACAATGGCCACGCTGACTTGATCAGCGCCGGCAGCTGGATGCTGCCGATGTGGCCTTGCAGTGCCATCTGCACCGTGGCCGGCTGCAAGATACCGGCGCCATCATTGAGCCACGGCTCGTACGGCAGCATCCCACTCGGACTGGTCCGGCAGCTCAAGCGCCGACGGTGCCAGCGTGCCATCGGCCTGGCGCTGCATCACCCGCAGCAGCCGCCCGCGCTGTGCGCTGCTGGGCGCAAAACTGGAGTCGACCATGCCCAGCGGCCCGTACACATGTTGCTGCAAGTAGCTGCCCAGGCTTTGCCCGGTGATCTTCTCGATCACCAGGCCCAGCCAATCGGTGCTGACCCCGTAGGCCCAGGCGGTGCCGGGGTCGTTGACCATGGGCACCGACAGGCTGCGCTTCATGCCTGACAGCGGGCTGGGCATGCCGGTGCGCTCCAGGTAGCGCATCAACAGGTCATTGGTGAAAAAATAGCCCAGGCCAGCGGTGTGCGTCATCAGCTGGCGCACCGTGGCGGCGCTGGCTGGTGCGCGCAGGCGCGGCTGGTCGCCATCAAAGCCGTCCAGCACCTGCAGCGCGCCGAACTCGGGCAGGATGGAAACCACGGTGGCGTCCAACTGCAGCCGCCCCTGTTCCACCAACTGCAGCGCCGCCGTGGTGGCCACCGCCTTGGTCATCGACGCATTGCGGTAGAGCGTGTCTGCAGACGCCTCCCCGGCCGCGCCCTGGAACAACACGCTTTGGCGGTCGACCACCAAAGCCGCCACGCCGTGCAGGGCGCCATTTGCCACAGCGCCTTGCAGCAATGCCTGAATTGCCGAACCGTCAAATGCCATGGGTCTCTCCTGAATGGGAATCGAGTGCGTTGGCGGCCGTGCGTGCAGCCACCCGGCGATTTTGCGGCCAGGCACTGCGCGTTGGTGTTGGGGATCGCCCGCACCAACCGGTGGCCGCGCAGGCCCAGAATGCCGCATGCGCGCCGGCCACTATCTCAGCCCCACCGAGGCCCCCAGCCGGGCCGACATCAACGCCACCCGCGGCCCGCTGCTGCTGGAATTCGGCACCGACTGGTGTGGCCACTGCCGCGCCGCCCGGCCGGCCGTGCAAGCAGCCCTGGCCGCCCACCCAGGCCTGCAACATGTGCGGGTGGAAGATGGCCCGGGCCGCGTACTGGGCCGCAGCTTCGGCGTGACCTTGTGGCCCACGCTGGTGTTCCTGCACGACGGACAAGAGCAAGCGCGCCTGGTGCGCCCGCGTGATGCCGCCCCGATTGCACAGGCGCTGCAGACCATCACTGGCCCGGCGCATACGCCGAACGACCTGCTGGCGCGCCAGCTGACCCGCCAGCCCGATGCCACCGCCTTCATCGAGGTGGACCCCGACACCGGCGCCGAACGTCGCGTCAGCCTGCGCCAGTTCGACGACCTGGTCGGCCGCGCTGCTGCCTGGCTGCAAGACCGGGGCGTGGTCTGCGGCGACATCGTCGCGCTGTGGCTGGTCAACCGGCTGGACTGGCTGGTGCTGCACCTGGCGCTGGCCCGCCTGGGCGCGGCAGTGATGACGGTGAACACCCGCTACCGCAGCGCCGAGGTGGCCGACCTGCTGCAATGGTCGAAGCCGCGCCTGCTGATGCTGCAGTTGCACTTCCGCAAGATCGACTTTGCCGCCGTGCTGCAGGACATGGACCCAGCCAGCGCCGCCAGCCTGCAAGCGGTGGCGGTGGTGGATGCCGGCGCCGACGGCACGGCCAGCGCGCAAGCCCTGCCCGCCGCGCTGCTGGGCAAGCCCACGCTTCGCTTTGACCTGCACAGCCTGCCTGAAGGCCGGCCTGCCGCGGCCGCCGGCGACACGGTGACGCCCGACACACGCGCCATCCTGTTCACCACATCGGGCACCACCAGCGGCCCCAAGCTGGTGGTGCACACCCAGCGCAGCGTCAGCCTGCATGTGCAGCAGGTTGCGCAGGCCATGGGCTACCTGGCCGACGGTGTGCTGCTGCTGGCCGCCCTGCCCTTTGCCGGCACCTTTGGCTATGTGTCGATGTTGGCAGCACT
>JBBRJU010000430.1:0-3220 GCA_038218895.1 Burkholderiales bacterium | reverse complement strand
GCTGCTGTTCATCCTCTACGGCCTGTTCAGCCGCTGGATACACGCCCGCACCGCCAGCCCGGCAGTGGCAGCGCTGGCCAACGCGCTGGTGTTCGCCTGGTTCATCGCGCTGGTGTTTCCGCTCGTCACCTGAACACGACGTCACACCGTCCCTTGCGCAGGCCCAGAACCGTCGGACTGACCCACCCACGGCCCTGGGGCCGGAACGCCCCCGAAACGCACCGAAAGGCACCCATGCAATACCGACGACTCGGCCGCAGCAACCTGCAGGTTTCAGCCCTTTGCCTGGGCACGATGATGTTCGGCGACCAGACCGACCAGGCCGAGGCCGGGCGCATCGTCGCCCACGCCCATGCGCAGGGCGTGAACTTCATCGACACCGCCGACGTGTACACCGCCGGCGCGTCCGAGGCGATGGTGGGTGCGCTGATCCAGCCCCAGCGGCATGACTGGGTGCTGGCCACCAAGCTGGGCAACCCGATGTCGAAGCGGCCGAACGAAGGCCACTACGCGCGGGTGTGGATGCTGCGCGAACTGGAGCAGAGCCTGCGCCGGCTGCAGACCGACCACATCGACATCTACTACCTGCACCGCGACTTCGCCGGCATGGACCTGGAAGAACCGCTGCGCGCATTGGACGATATGGTGCGCAGCGGCAAGATCCGCCACTGGGGCGTGTCGAACTTCCGCGGCTGGCGCATCGCTGAACTGGTGCATGGGGCGGCGCGGCTGGGCATGGCCGGGCCGGTGGTGTGCCAGCCGTACTACAACCTGCTCAACCGCATGCCCGAGGTCGAGATCCTGCCGGCCTGCGATCACCACGGCATCGGCGTGGCACCCTACAGCCCGATCGCCCGCGGCGTGCTCACCGGCAAGTACCAGCCCGGTGCGCAGCCCGAGGCCGGCACCCGCGCCGGGCGCGGCGACAAGCGCATCGCCGAGACCGAGTTCCGCGCCGAATCCCTGGCCATCGCCCAGCGCCTGATGGCCCATGCCGAGGCCAAGGGCGTGACGCTGGCGCAGTTCGCCACCGCGTGGGTGCTGGCCAACCGGGTGGTCAGTTCGGTCATCGCCGGCCCGCGCACCTTCACGCAATGGGAAAGTTACCTGCCCGCGCTCGGCTACGCGGTGGATGCAGACGACGAGGCACTGGTCAACGCGCTGGTCGCACCCGGGCACCCATCCACGCCGGGTTTCAACGACCCGGCCTATCCGCTGATCGGGCGGCGCTGACCTTCATGATGCGCGGCGGCGCCCCGGATCGCTGTCCCCGGCTGCCTGGGCGTCGGTGCCTGTGTCGGCCGCTGATTGCTGCGACGTCTTGGCGCTGTCCCGATATCGCCGGCTGACACGGGCACCGCGCGGCGCGGTTGCCCAGCCACTTGGCCGTCGACCGGTGTGCTGCACAGGCGCATGCTGCGCTGGCTGGGTGCGTGTGCCGCGCCGGAACGCCTGGTTCAAGCGCCACAGGTTCACCGGCACCAGTGCCATGTGCAGCACCAGCACCGGCAGCAACTCGGCTGCGGTGCCGTAGGCAATGAAGGCCGCGTTGGCGGCCAGCGCCAGCAGCCGCAGCCGGCGCATGTCGGCGCTGAAGAAGGTCAGCAACGTCAACAGCGCCGCAGCCCAGCCCAGTGCCTGCGGCCACAGGATCGATGGCAGAGTGTGCATGGCGCCGCCTCAGAGCCGTTGCACACCAACGCACAAGGCCGTTGCAGCCGGCGCGGGACGCACCCCGATCCAGGCGGTGACAGACACGATGCAGGCGCTGCGTTGCGACATGCTGGGCTCTCTTCGAACGGCCTGCGTTGGCTGACCGATGCGGACATGCTTGCGGCGCCAGGCCCGGTTGCCGCACCGCTGCTCTATCTTGACCGGCGAGCTGGGGTGTTGTCGTCGTGTCAATCAATGACGTGCACCAAGGCGGGGTGTGCGCCTGCTGCAGGCTGACCCACCGCTCAGGTCTGCCACGCGCAAGTCTTCGGGTGGCTGTTTCCGATCGGGCGCGCGCCCCGACCGCGCCGGCGCCGCGCCCGCTCACCCGGCACCAGGAAGGTCTCAGACCACCAGCACACCATCGCTGCGCCGGTAGAACTGCACGCTGACCGATCTGCCCCGCACGGTGTGCAGGCTGCCGACGCTGTTGCCCAGATTGCGGAGAGCAATCTGGAGACACCCCGGCGCGCAAGAACCCCCAGGCCACCGCAGCAATTGGGTGCCTGCACACAATCGTCGCCATCCAGCTTCAGGCGCCAGCCATGACCCGACACCGCCTTGCCGCCCTGGCCGTCGCGGCCACCGCATGCCTGCCCGGCCTTGCCAACGCAAGCAGCAGTGAACAGCGCGTGGGCGACCAACTCAGCCTGGTCCTGCCCATCGGCATGCTGGCCACCGAGCTGGTGCGCGGTGACCACGAAGGCGCCTGGCAGCTGGTGCAAACCTTTGCGCTGACCACGGCCACCACCGAAGTGCTCAAGCACCAAACCAAGGTCACCCGGCCCGACGGCAGCAACGACCTGAGCTTTCCCAGCGGCCACGCCGCCCGCGCCTTCTCGGTGGCGGCCTACGCGCGCAAGCGCCACGGCATCGAAAACGCCTGGCCGCTGTACCTGGCCGCCACTTATGTCGGCCACACACGTGTCGACGCCCGGCGCCACCGTTGGAGCGATGTCGTGGGGTCTGCCCTGCTGGCCGAAGGCTTTGCGCACTGGCGCGTGAAGCCCGCAGGGGCACAGGTGCAGGCCGCCATCGGACCCGATGGCGTGTTCATTGCACTGAACTGGTCCATGCGCTGAGGGTTGCGGTGCATGGTGGTCATCGCCGCAGATTGCAGTGCCGGGCGTTGTAGACCTGCGCAGCGCTGAGACCTCGCCATCCGGGTCGCCAGGCAGCGCCCGGCACAGAGACCCATCAGCGACAGTGCCATCGCAGCAACGCAGCCGCAAAGCCGGCAGCCATCCACAAGTGCAAACCCGGGCTGCAGGAAGCGACCGCTTTCTTCCCCGGATCAAACCCGGATACGCGCTGAAATCAGGTGTGCCCGGGCACCAGATTGAAACTGCAGCACCCAGCCGGACGCGCCGGCGCCGGCGGCTAAGGCAACGCTGAACAAGTCCCTGCGGATGCGCAGTGTCTCGATTTTGGGATGCGCTGCAAGGCGCAAACCACAGCCATAGCCTGGCTATGGCGAGGATATGCAACGCCGCAGAGCGCCCAAAGC
>JBBRJU010000429.1:0-3221 GCA_038218895.1 Burkholderiales bacterium | reverse complement strand
ACGTCGTCGCCGTTGCCCCCAGACTTTCGAGCCCGTCGACGCGCGGCGGTTGCGCGACTGGGTTGCCACGCTGGCGCGCGACAGCGACGGCGTCACCGCGACGTTCAGGCTGGCAGGCAGTGGCGACGACGTGCTCGCCTGTGGCGAAGATGGTGAACCACGCAACGCCTACCTGCGGCAGCTCGCCGCGCGCAGCGCCGGCATCCCCTGGGTGGCATGGCACCTGTGGCGCGCCGGCCTGAAGGTCAGCACCGGCAAGGACCCGCTGTCAGACCGCTCCGCCAAGGCGACTGCCGGCGACGCGCGCACCGTCTGGGTCGTCGACGCCGATGACATGGCGCTGCCGTCGGCGAACGAGGGCAGGTCGCTGCTGGTGCTGCAGGCCTTGCTGATTCATGGCGCGCTGACGCCGGCGGAGATCGACGCAGTGCTGCCGACCACCGGCGAGCCCGACATGCTCGCGGCGCTGGTCAACTCGGGCCACCTGCACCGCGACCCGCGCAGCGGCCGCCACCGCGTCTGCCCGACCGCCTACCCGGCCGTCCGCCAGGCGCTGCAGGCCGCAGGCTTTCCGACCGGAGCGATGTGAGATGGCAGCCGCAGAACAAGGCCAGCAGAAGGCCGCCAGGCTGATCAACGACCTGCAGGACATCAGCTTCACGAAGATCGGGCTGATCCTGCTGGGGACCTGGCTCATCATCCTGCTGGCGCGCAAGCTGCTGCCCTACCTGGCCGAGCGCGGCCCGAGCCAGTTGCGGCTATACCTGCTGGGCGCAGTGCCGATCATCCGGCTGGCGCTGCTGGTGATCGCGGTGACGTGGGTGATCCCGATCGTCTTCAACATCACCCTGCAGAACTTCCTCGTCATCGCCGGCGCCCTGGGCGTGGCAGTCGGCTTCGCCTTCAAAGACTATGTCAGCAGCCTGATCGCCGGGATGGTGGCCATCGTCGAGCGGCCCTACCGCCCGGGCGATTGGGTCCGCATCGGCGGTGACTATGGCGAGGTGCGCGCGGTCGGCATGCGCGCGATCGAGATCCGCACGCCGGCCGACGACATCGTGCACGTGCCGCACGAGAAGATCTGGCAGAACAACATCGCCAACGCCAACGACGGTTCGAACACGCTGATGTGTGTGGCGTCGTTCTACCTGCGGCCCGACCATGACGCCGGCCGGGTGCGCGTGGCGCTGCGCGACGTCGCGCTGACCAGCGCCTACCTCGAATACGACAAGCCGGTGGTCGTGATGCTGGCCGAGACACCGCTGGGCACGCACTACCAGCTCAAGGCCTACCCGTTCGACATGCGCGACCAGTTCCACTTCATCAGCGACCTGACCATCCGCGGCAAGCTGGCGCTTGCGGATGCAGGCGCGGTCGAAGTGCAGGCAATGCCCGGCATCGTCGCGCACGGCGCGGCTTGAGGCTGCGGCCCATGCTGGGTGCACGGCGTGCGCCTGGCGGCCACCGCAGCGCCAGCCCAAACGCAAGCCTGCCGCAACGGGGCCCGCGCTGGCACGATGCCGGCTCAGCCCATCAGCGCCGATGCGGCCAGCCACAGCAGGACGACCACCACCGCCAGCACCGTGCCGATCAACCCGGCCAGCACCAGCAGCACCGCAGCCACTTGCCAGCGGCTGCGCCGCTGGGTTGCGCGCGGCTGATCGAGATGGGCCTCGAGCAGTTGCACATTGCGCATGTTGGCCTTGAAGACGAAGTCGAACAGGTCGCCGACCACCGGCACCAGGCCGATGCCCATTTCCAGCGCGATGTTGCCGACCATGCGCACAAGCACACTGCCGGGCGCCTTCAGGCGGGCCGCCTCGACCACGATGTACGAGGACAGCAATGCCGCCAGCAGGTCACCGATGCCGGGCACCAGCCCGAGCAGGCCGTCGATACCGATCCGGAAGCCACCGGGCAGCCGGATGGCGCTGTCCAGCAGCCAGGCCAGCCGGCGCAGGCGCTTGCCGGCGTCGGCAGCACGGCGCGCATCGGGCGTGTCGTCCGCGGTCGGTCGCGGGGCAGACGGTTTGCGCAGGGGCATGGTCAGCGGTCGGCGGTGCCGCCGGTCCAGGCGTCGACCCGATCGACTGCCAGGCCGGCATCGAGACGTTGCCCGATGCCGGCGGCGCGGCGCGGGGCGGCGGGGGTTTGATCGGTGGCTTCGGGCATGGCGTGTGTGCGCGCAGTGGTTGGCCCAGTCTAGGGGTGCACGCACTCTGGCCGCCGTTTCGTGGCGGTTTCGGTGCCGTTGGCGGTGGTGTTTGCGTTTGCGTATTGGCGTCTCGGGCTGGACCACCTGCAGGTGACAGAACTTTGACGCCGGACGGGTGCAGGCGCACACGGTGGGCATCGCGCGGCAGCAAGGCTTGCTGCCTGGCGCGCGGGCAGCCACCGGGCCCGCGATGGAGCCGCTCCGGGCCGGTGCAAGGCGTTGTTGTCGACCGAGGCCGACGCGCAGGTGCGCGCCGCACGGTGCTACAGCGTGTAGTCGCCGCTGGCCTCGGGCTGGAAGAGCAGGGCCATCACTTCTGCTGCACCGTGGTCGCCGTTGGGCGTTCGCCACCGTGCGATGGAGCCGACGCGGCGGCCGATCAGGCTGGCTCCGACAGGCGACAGCACAGAAACGAAGCCAGAGGCTGGCTCCGCATCGGGCGGATAACAGACCGTCACGCGGGACCGCATGCCAGTGGCCAGGTCGGCCAGTTCGACCTGCGAATACATCGTCACGATGTCGGGGGCGACTTTGCGCGACGCCACCAGATCAGCCGAATCGAGGACGGCGTCGACCGCCGAATCAGCCTGCTGCGCCGGCGCATGGCCAGCAGTTCGGACCAGCCGTGCAAGACGAACATGATCCAGTTCCGTGAGCGTGCGCTCGTCGTGTGACAAAACTTCCATGGGGCTCTCCTGTCGAAGGACGGTGGTCCGCAGCCAAAAAGCGAGCAGGCACCGAAGCGCTGGGCGAGGGGCCCGGCGATCGAAAGGTTGCGCAGAAGGTGGAAGCGGATCGCCGGGCTCAGGACTGTGTGGCCGGCTGTCGCAGCGGCGCTGTACCCCGCCGGCACATGGCCGGCACGCGCCAAGCCAAGCCAGCCGAGCGGGCAGCTTGCATGGCGGCCCCGGTCAGGGCGGTCGAGAAGGCGACGAATCTCATTGCCAGATGCTAACCCGGCTGGTATCAGCCAGCGACGCTTGGCAGCAGAGGCCTCGTTGGCATT
>JBBRJU010000428.1:0-3233 GCA_038218895.1 Burkholderiales bacterium | reverse complement strand
GTCGCCGCCGTCGAAGATGCCGCGCTCCTGCCACATGCCGGGCAGGGTGATGTTCTGGCGGTAACGCCCGGCGTCGAACGGGGCGCCGGCCGCCGGCAGGCCGAGGGCCAACACGTCCCAGCCCATCGCCTGGGCGCCCGGCGCCAGGTCGATGTGCAGGCTGTTGTGCACTTGGCAGCCGCGGTAGGCGATGGTTTCCATCGGTAGCCATTCCAGCCGGGCGCCGCTGGCCACGCGGGCGTGCACCGTCTGGCGCGCCAGCGGGCCGTCGCTGCGGTAGAAGCGGGTGGCGCCGGGGGTGGTGATCACCGCATGGCTGCCGGCTGCCAGATCGGCCTGCAGTTCCAGCACGTCGCCGCCGACCACGCCGCCGGGCGGGTGCACCAGCACATGGTGGCAGATGCCTTCGCCTTCCGGATACAGCCGCTGCAGCACCCGCAGCGGGCCGTGGTGGCGGTCGTGCGCGGTGGTGCGTGCGCCGTCGCGGCTGTAGTGCAGTTGCAGGTGACCGAGCCAGCCCATGTCCGGCTCAGAGCCCGCCTTGCGAGCCGCGGTGGGCCCAGCCGGTGATGCGCCGCTCCAGGATGGAGAAAAACTCGTACATCGCCATCGCCATCGCGCCCACCACCACCAGGCCGGCAAAGGCCAGGCCCATCTGCATGCTGCTGCCGGCGCTGACCAGCAAGTAGCCGATGCCCTCGTTGCTGGCGGTCATCTCGCTGACGGTGGTGCCCACGAAGGCCAGCGTGATCGCCACCTTCAGGCTGCCGAAGAAGTACGGCATCGACCGCGGCAGGCCCACCTTCACCAGCACATCCCAGCGCTTGGCGCCCAGCACCCGCAGCACGTCTTCCAGCTCGGGCTCCAGCGTGGCCAGGCCGGTGGCGATGTTCACCGTGATCGGAAAGAAGCTGATCAGGAACGCGGTCAGCACCGCCGGCCCCACGCCGATGCCGAACCACACCACCAGGATCGGCACGAAGGCCGCCTTGGGCAGGGCATTGAAGCCGGTCATCAGCGGGTAGACGGCCGCATAGGCCAGGCGGCTGCTGCCGATCAGGAAGCCCAGCAGCACACCCACCACGATGGCGATGCCAAAGCCCAGCATCGTCACCCAGTAGGTGCGCCAGGCATGCTTGGCGATCTCACCCCGGTATTCCATCATCTGCTCCCAGATGCGGACCGGGCTGGGGAAGATGAACTCGCTGACATTGAAGCCGCTGCAGATGGCCTGCCACAGCAGCAGCGTGGCCACCAGCAGGATCCAGGGCGACCAGGATTCGAATCTGCGGCTGGCCATCACTTCAGCGCCGCTGCAGATTGGCCGGAACTGTTGCCGAACTGGTTGCGCACCGCGCCGATGTGGCCGCGCAGTTCATGCACGATGTCGGTGAATTGCGGCGTGTAGGTCACTTCCAGGTCACGCGGGCGCGGCAGCTCAATCTCGCGGCGCACCACGAAGCGGCCCGGGCTCTTGCTCATCACGTACACCGTGTCGGCCAGAAACACGCTCTCGCGCAGATCATGCGTGACCAGGATGACGTTGAACTGTTGCGCCGCCTGCAGGTCGCGCAGCGCGCACCACAGCTCTTCACGGGTGAACGCGTCCAGCGCGCCGAAGGGCTCGTCGAGCAGCAGCAGCCTGGGTTCATGCACCAGCGCCCGGCAGATGCTGGCGCGCTGCTGCATGCCGCCCGACAACTGCCAGGGAAACTTGTCCTCGTAGCCCCCCAGGCCCACGCTTTGCAGCAGTTTGCGCGCTTTTTCCTCGTACTCGGCGCGCCTCTGCTTGAAGCTGCTGCGGTAGGGCTCGACGATCTCCAGCGGCAGCAGCACGTTTTGCACCGTGGTGCGCCAGGGCAGCAGGCTGGGCGCCTGGAAGGCCATGCCGGTGATCTTCAGCGGCCCGGTCACTGCTTGCCCGCCGATGACCACCATGCCTTTGCTGGGCCGCTTCAGGCCGGTGGCCAGCTTCATGAAGGTGCTTTTGCCGCAACCTGACGGGCCGACGATGGCGATGAATGCACCCTCTTGGACCTGGAGGCTGATGTCCTCGACGGCGAACTGGCCCTGGGCCAGCAAGGCGTCGTTGTAGGCCAGCCAGACGTGGCTGAAATCGACGAACGCAGTCATTTCGCGCCGCCGGCTTACTTCTTGGCAGGCGGCAGGATGGCCAGCTCGGCCCTGGACGGCAGGAAACTGCCGTTCCACACCGCGTCGGGGTTGATGCGGCCCTTGGTGGCGTAGGCATCGGCCACCTGGCTGGCCATCAGCGCCAGGCGCGGGCCGGCCACCGCGCCGAAGCCTTCGGCACGTGCATCGGGTGTGGCAATGGCCGAGTCGATGGCCAGGCGCAGGCGTCGCTCTTCCAGCGTGGCATTGACCAGGCCGTCACGTTGCTTGACCACTGCGGTGGCGGCCTTGGGGTCGGCGATGACCTCCTTGGCGCCTTTGGCAAAGGCGCGCAAGAACGCTTTGACCGCCTCGGGGTTCTTCTTCAGGAATTCTTCGCCCACGATGATGGCGTTGCCGTAGAGCTTGACGCCGTGCTGCGGGTACAACTGCACGGCGATGTCTTCGGCCTTGATGCCGCGGGTTTCGAGGTTGAGCAGGCTGGTGAAATAAAAGCCGGTGATCGCATCCACATCACCCCGGACGAGCATGGTCTCGCGCAGCGGCGGGTCCATGCTGACCCAGTTGACGGCGCCGATGTTGTTGGCCTTCTGGAAGATCGGGAACCCGCGGCGGCCGGCGTCGAACACCGGCGCGCCCAGCTTCTTGCCGGCCAGGTCAGCCGGCTTGGTGATGCCGGTCTTCTTCAGGCTGAACACGGCGGCCGGCGTGTTGTTGTAGACCATCATGACCGCCACCGGCTTGTTCGGCGCGGTGGGGTTGTTGGCGTGGAACTCCATCAGCGCGGCCAGGTCGGCAAAGCCCATGTCGTAGGTACCCGAGGCCACCCGGTTCACCGCATTGCCCGAGCCGTTGCCGGCGTCGATGGTGACGTCGAGCTTGGCGTCCTTGTAGTAGCCCTTGACCGAAGAGGCCAGGAACAGCGCGGCAGGGCCTTCGAAGCGCCAGTCGAGCTGGAACTTGATCGGCGTGGTGGCTTGCGCCAGCGCCTGCAACGGCGTCGTCAGCAGCGCGGTCAGCAGCGCGGCAGCGGCAAAGGCAGTGCGGCGTCGGTTGGATGTCAGGGTCATGCAGGGCTCCGAGGGTGTGACAAGATTTTG
>JBBRJU010000427.1:0-3239 GCA_038218895.1 Burkholderiales bacterium | reverse complement strand
GCCGGTGCAGCTCTCTGCAGTGGCCACGCGCCAGCCGCGCGCCCGGCAAGCAATGCCCAGTGCCTCAGCCAAGGCCAAGCCTGCAGGTGCTCCTTCAGTCGCGTCGTTCATCCGGTTCCCATCCATTGCCAAAGCCGCAGTGCCAGCGCCAAACACAAGAGCGTACAAGCAGCGGCCACCAGGTCATCCAACAAGATGCCCACGCCTTGACGCCAACCGATGGTCTGGCCCGGCTGCAGCTTGAAGCGGCGGTCGGCCCAGCCCACCGGCCCTGGCTTGGCGGCGTCGAAGTAACGAAACAGCAAGAAAGCCAGCAGCTGGCCCCACAGCCCCGCCGGCAGCCACAGCCACAGCACCAGCCAGAAGGCCACCACCTCGTCCCAGACGATGGCGCCGGGGTCGGCGACACGCAGGTGTTGCGCTGTCCGGGTGCAGGCCCACTGGCCCAGCAGCAATGCGGCAACGATCACCCCCGCCCAGCCCCACTCACCCAGCCGCGACACCCAAGGGTCGAGGATCAAAAAACTCAGCCAGGCCCACAAAGTGCCCACCGTGCCAGGTGCCCACGGCGACAGGCCGCTGCCCAGCCCCAGGGCGATCAGGTGTGAGGGGTGCCGCCACAGGAACTTGGCCGTTGGGCGCTGCGGGCGGCTGACACCTGGGTTTGTCGCGCGGGCCGAGGGTTGGACCTGGGGCTCGCCAGACGGCAGGCCCATCGGCGGCGTTGCAGGCTCAATCATGGCCATCACTGAAGTGGTCGAAGCCCTGCAGGCCCTGGCTGACGTCCTGGCCCTGCGCGTCCACCACTTGCAGGCCCGACTCGGCGCACACCACGCCACAACAATGCACTGCCACGCCAACGCGGGCAGCTGCCGCCAGCACGGCTGTGTGCGCAGAGGGTGGCGCGCTGAACAGCAGTTCGTAATCGTCACCCCCGGCCAGCAGGCACAGGCGCTGCACTGCCGGGCTTTGGGCGGCCAGGACCTTGCTGCGTGGCAGATCATCCAGACCCAGCCGCGCGCCCACGCCGCTGGCGCGCAGGATGTGGCCGATGTCGCCCACCAGCCCGTCGCTGAGGTCGATGGCGCTGCTGGCCAGCCCGCGCAGCGCCAGGCCCAATGGCACCCGGGGCTGCGGTTGCTCCATCGCCGCACGCACCTGGGCGAACTGCTCACCCGGCAGGTTCAGCCGGCCACGAAAGACTTCCAGTGCCAGCCGGGCGTCGCCCAGGCTGCCACTGACCCACCACTCGTCACCGACGCGGGCGCCGGTGCGCAACAGCGCTGCCCCGGGCGGCACCTGGCCGATCACGGTGATGCAGATGTTCAGTGGCCCGGCGGTGGTGTCGCCACCTACCAGTTCGATCTGGTGTTGATCGGCCAGCGCAAAGAGGCCTTTGGCGAAGCCGGCGATGAAGCGCTCCTCGATGCGCGGCAAGGCCAGCGCCAACGTGAAAGCCACAGGCTCTGCGCCACAAGCCGCCAGATCGCTGAGGTTGACGGCCAGCGCCTTGTGGCCCAGCAGCTCGGGCGCCACCGTGGGCAAGAAGTGGCGGCCCTCGACCAGCATGTCGCTGGATACCGCCAGTTGCATGCCGGCTGTCGGCTGCAGCAGCGCACAGTCGTCGCCCACGCCCAGCGTTGAGCGCCGCACCGGGCGCGTGAAGTGGCGGCGGATCAGCTCAAACTCAGCGCTCATCGTCAGCGCCGCTGGGTTGCTTCAGCAGGCCGTCAGCAGAGGTCGTTGCTGCGTGGATGCTGCCGCCTTGGCTGCTCAACAAGTTGCTCAACTCCACCGCTGACTTGACCCCCATCTTGTCGAACACGCGTGCCCGGTGCACTTCGACCGTTCTCACGCTGATCTGCAGCTCATCGGCCACGCGCTTGTTGGGCAGCCCGGCCAGCACCAGCCGCATCACGTCCTGCTCGCGCTCGGTCAGCTCGGCCAGTGCAAGCTTCAGGCCATGGCTGGCGCGGCGCTTGAGCAGCGCCTGGGCGCTGGTGTGCAGCGCTTGTTCGACCCGGTCGACCAGCGTGTTGTTCGCGAAAGGCTTCTCTACGAAATCAAAGGCCCCGCGCTTGACCGCCGCCACGGCCGTGGGCACATCGCCATGGCCGGTCAAGAAGATCACCGGCATCAAGCCGATCAGCCCGCGTTCGGCCAACCTTTCAAACAGCACCAAGCCGCTGGTACCGGGCATGCGCACGTCCAGCACCAGGCAACAAGGTGAAGGTGGCCAGTCGCGCTGGCCAGCTGCCAGGCGCTGTTGCAGCCAACGCTCGAAAGCTTCTGCAGAGCCAAAGCCCTCGGACAGCAATCGGCGCGAGCGCAGCAGCCAGGCCAGCGCGTCGCGCACCACGTCTTCGTCGTCCACCAGATAGACCATCGGCAGGCCGAGCGCGGCGTCCAGTATGTTGGGGTTGGGATTCACTGACATCGAATGACGGGGCCTGCCTCAGGCTGCAGCCTGGGAAGCCGCAGTGTCGCTGCTTTCCAGCAGGGCCGGTGAAGGCAGCGTGAACCTGAACTCGGTGCCGCAGCCGCCCGGGCCGGGCCGGTAGTCCAGCGTGCCGCCATGCTGCTCGATGACGGTTCTGCACAAGCTCAAGCCCAGACCCATGCCTTCGGCGCGGGTGGTGAAGAAGGGTGTGAACAGGCGCACAGCGACCTCTTGCGGGATGCCGGGCCCGGCGTCGATCAGGCTGAAGGCGACCTCACGTTCGTGGGGTTGGCTGACGCGCAAGCTCAGCACACGCTGGCCGATCGGTGTCGTTTCCTCCATCGCCTGGATGCCATTGCGGCTGAGGTTGAGAAGCACTTGCTCGACCATCGTGCGATCGCAGCGCACCCGTGGGGCGCGGCTGCCGGCAGGCTGCATCGGCAGTGCCGGCAGCATTTCTACCTCGATGCGGGTGCCGCTCTTGCGTGCTTGCAATCGCACCAGAGGCAGCACGGCGTCGATCAGGGTGCTGGCTGCCACCACTTCGTGCTGGTGCTCGCGCCGGCGCACAAAGTCGTGCACGCTCTTGATCACACGGCCAGCGCGCTCGGCCTGCTCGGCGATGCGCTGCAGCGCTTGCTTGATCAGCGCCGGGGTGTGCTCGTCGGGCTGCTCGACTAGGTTCAACGAGCCGCTGGCGTAGCTGGCGATGGCCGACAGTGGCTGGTTCAACTCGTGACTCAGCAGCGAGGCCATCTCGCCCACCGTGGTCAGCCTGGCGGTGGCTTGCAGGCGCTCT
>JBBRJU010000426.1:0-3241 GCA_038218895.1 Burkholderiales bacterium | reverse complement strand
TGGGCCAGGCCACGGGCTACGAGCTGCAGCGCCAGCGCATCGTCCAAGCCGGTGCCAGCGCGCCAGTCCAGCGTGGCCTGCTGCAGCGTGGCGACGGGGCTCGCGAACTTGCTGATCTCGAGCCGGCCCTGGCTGCGCAGGGCCGGCCAACGGCCGTCCGCCTGGGCCTCGACCTTGACCGACCCGGCACTCGGCCAGTGCGCCGCCACGGCCGGGTCGACGTCGGCCAGCAAGCGGCCCAGCGGCGCCAGCGTGGCCAGAGACGGCGCCTGCAGCGTCAGCGACAGCTGGTCGGCGGCCGGGTTCAGCCCGATCCGGCCCAGCACACCAAGCTGGCTGCCGGCCAGCTTGAACTGGCCGTCGACGTTGTAGCGCGCATCACCGCTCTTCAGCGCCAGTTCGCCGGCCAGTGGCATGCCGGAGAGCTGGCTGTCGGCCAGCCGCAGTGTGGCCGTGCCGCTGAACGCGCGCAGGGCTCGTTCCAGCGTGCCACCGATGGCGCCGGCCGCAGCGGCCCTGATGTTCAGGTCCAGCAACAACTGGCCGTTGAGCCGGTGTGGCCCGCGCCGCCATTGGCTGCCGGCTGCGCCCGGCCACCAGGGCAGCGGGTCAAAACGGTCCAGCGTGACCCCACCGCGCAGCAGCCAGCCACCGGCCTCGGCGCGGGCGTCCAGCGTGGCTTGCGCACGTGCGGCGCCGGCGCTGGCCTCGGCGCGCTTGAGTTGCAACTGGGTGGCGCTGGCCAGGCCGGCCAGTTGCAGCTGCACCGGCAGGCCGCTGCCATCGAGCGCGCGACCCTTGAGCATGGCCTCGAAGCCAAGCTGTCGCGCATCGCCCTGCAGGCCGCTGGCGCTCAGCTCGATCGGGCCGCTGAGCGTGATCGGCGCGATCCGGCGGTCGAGCCGGTTGGGCTGCACTGCGTCGAGCTGCAGGCTGAGTGCAGCCACCGCCGCCTCCCAGCGCCCCTTGCCGCTGATGCTGCCGACATCGCCGCGTGCATCGGCAAGCTGCAGTTCGAAGCGTTCGACCGTCAGCCGGTCGGTCTGGCGCGGCTCGCCGCTGGCCACCAGGCTAAGTCGGCGCAGCGGCAGCAGCCCGGCGTCCCAGGCGCCGGCGGCGCTGTTGACCAGTTCGGCCTCGACCTGGGCCGGCTGGTCGAAGCCGCTGGACGACACCTTGGCCTTGCCGTCCAGTGCGGTGCGCGGCAATCGGGACGACAGCGCCGACAGGTCCAGGCCTTGCGTGCTCAGGTTCAGTGCCTCCAGCGGCCAGGCTGCCAGCGGTTGCAGCGTGGCCTGCGCCGACAGCGAAGGCGCGGCGCCGCGCGCCGGTGCTGCACCCTTCAACTGGGCATCGGCCAGCAGCCGGCGCAGCGGCCCGTCCAGCGCCAGCGTCGCCGACAAGGCGGGCGCCAGGCTGCGCTCGGCGGTCAGCCTGGCCTTCAGTTCGAGCGGCGCGTCGGCACCCAGCGCCAGCGCGCCGCCCAGCCGGTTTTGCTCGACCACCAGTTGCAGGCCGTCGACCCGGTGCAGCGCGCCACCTTCGGCGCCCAGCGACAGCGCCGCCTGCACGCCGGTGATGGCCGGCAGCGCGTCGATCTGCAGGGTGCCGATGCGCAGCTGGTCGATGCGCAGCACCAGCGGCAGGCGCAGGCTTTCTGGCAGCGTGCGCGCTGCGGCCGAAGGCTTGCCGCTTTGCCAGTGCACCCGCTCCAGGGCCAGCGCCTCGAAATGCAAGTCCAGCCAGAGGCCGGGCCGGGGCCTGAATTGCCAGGCCCGGCGCTGCATTTGCAGGCCGTCGATCTGCAGCCGGCCGCCGTCGTCAGGCACGCTGAATTCAAGCTTGTTGATGCGCAGATCGCCGCCGGCAATCGTGCCCTGCACGCCCTCGACGCGCAGGCCGGGGATCTGCTTGAGGGCCCAGGGCAAGGCTGCCGGCTGGTAGAGCAGGGCGGCCAGCGCCAGCAGCAGGGCGGCCAACACCAGCACCGGCAGCGCGGCCGCCGCCAGCCACCAGCGGCGCCTGGAGCGCCGGGCAGGCGGTGCCGGCACCGCAGCCTCGGGCGGGTTGGCCGGCGGACCCTCGGGCTTGGGCGCGTCGACCATCAGAAAGCAATCCCCAGCGACAGGTGCAGCCGGACCTTCTGCACCTCCTGGCCATAAGCCAGGTCGACCCGGAAGGCGCCGATCGGGCTGCGCCAGCGCACGCCAACGCCATACCCCAGCGAGGCCTTGTAGTCCTTCCAGTTGTCGGCAGCGCCACCGGCGTCGATGAACAGCGCGCCCCAGACCGAGGGCAGCGAGGCGACGATCGGCCGTGCCACCTCGAGGCTGCTGGTCAGCAGCACATTGCCACTGATGGTGCTGCCATCGGCGGCCACCGGCGCCAGAGCGCGGTAGGCGTAGCCGCGCACAGAATCATCGCCGCCAGCGCGGAAGCCCAGCGCGTCGGGCACTGCCAGTCCGCTGCGCTTGATCACTTGCCCGGCCTCGACCCTGGCCTGGCCGTACCAGGTGCTGCCCAGCGGCAGGTAGCCGGTCAGACGGCCGTACAGCCGCGTGAACGGGCCGTTGCCGCTGCCGCTGCGCGCCTGGCCCAGGCCGCCCTGCAGCGCAGCGGTGAAGCCGCGCGTGGGCAGCAGCACACTGTCGAGATCGCGCCAGATCAGCTGGTGGTTGATGCTCAGCGCCTGCGCGCTTTCGCTGCTGTTGGAATCGCTGCGGCGCGAGCCCAGCAGCTCGACGAAGCTCAACCGCTCGAGGCGTGTCGATTCCTGCGACACGCCCAGGCGCAGGCGCTGCGTCAGCACGGTGTCGGTGTCGCCGACGATGCGCTCAAATTCCAGGCCCAGCAGCTTGCGCCGGAAGCCTTCGCCGGGATGGGTCTTCAAGTCGCCGCTGAACAGCTGGTGGCTGCGGCCCAGCTCGATCTTGGCGTGTGACGTCACAGCGTAGCCGAGCAGCCGGCGGTGGGTGTGATCCAGCGTTGCGCGCTCGCCGGTGTTGGCGCTGAAGCCCAGGCCCACCGTGGCATTCTGCAGCGGCAGCTCACGCACGCGCACCAGCACCAGGGCGCCCTCGGGACGCGTCGGGTCGGGGTCGAAGCGCACCAGCACCGATTCGAACAAGCCGGTTTTCTGCAGCCGGTCCTGGTAGTCCAGCAGTGCCGCCTCGGACAGCGCCTTGCCCGGGCCCAACTCGGCCAGCGCCAGCACCATGGCCTGGTCGTGGGCCTGCAGGCC
>JBBRJU010000425.1:0-3247 GCA_038218895.1 Burkholderiales bacterium | reverse complement strand
GTGTGTTCCCTGAAGCTTCAGGGCCCGGCTTGCCAAGGGTCAGAGGGGATGAACGAAATCACCGGTGTCATGCGCAATCCGGCGAAGCCCTCGATTATGTCAGAAACTGTGACTGGCTGTGGGCGCCTCTACCCGCTCGGCCGTCAGGACGACGCTGACCGGCTGCGCGACGTGCTGCAATGCACGTGCAGCCCGGATCAGGCCCGCCGCCTTTTCCGCAATCATCACCGTCGGCGCGTTGGTGTTGCCGCCCACGATGCGCGGCATGATCGACGCGTCCACCACCCGCAGGCCCTGCAGTCCGTGCACCCGCAGTTCGGCGTCCACCACGTCCAGCGGCCCCGGGCCCATGCGGCAACTGCCCACCGGGTGGTAGATGGTGTCGGCATGGTTGCGGATGAACTCGGCGATCTGCGTGGCGGTCTGGGCGCCAGCTGACGCACCCAATTCGTGGCCGCCCAGCGCGGCCAATGCCGGCTGCGCCAGGATCTGGCGCATGCGCTGGAAGCCGCGCACCAGGCTGTCCAGGTCGTCCGGGGCAGACAGAAAGGCGGGGTCGATGCGCGGTGGCACCAGCGGGTCGGCGCTGGCCAGCGTGACGCTGCCGCGGCTCTGCGGGTGCAGCAGGCACACATGGCAGGAATAGCCATGCCCGAACACTGTCTTGCGCCCGTGGTCCACCAGCTTGCCGATCACGAAGTGCAGCTGGATGTCGGGCGCCGGCGCGTCGGGGCGGGAGCGGAAGAAACCACCAGCCTCGGCAAAGTTGGTGGTCAGCCGACCGGTGCGCTGGCGGCGCCACTCGCCGATGTCGCCCAGCGTGCGCCAGGCCCCTGTCAGCGACAGGCCGAACGATTCGGTCGACCCGGGCGTGTCGACCACTTCCACCACATCGACATGGTCGTGCAGGTGGCGGCCCACGCCTGGCAAATCGTGCTGCACCGTGATGCCCAATTGCTGCAGTTGGGCGCCCGGGCCGATGCCGCTGGTCATCAGGATCTGCGGCGATTGTAGCGCGCCTGCGCTCAGCAGGACCTCGCCGCGCACCTGCAGCGTGTGGCGGCTGCCGCCGCGCAGATATTCCACACCGCTGGCACGCCGACCGTCGAGCAGGATGCGCGTCACCTGCGCGCCGGTGATCACTTCCAGGTTGGGCCGGTCCAGCGCCGGCGCGAGGTAGGCCTTGGCCGTGCTGCAGCGCTCGCCGTTGCGGTGGGTGGCCTGGTACCAGCCCACGCCTTCCTGGCTGGGGCCGTTGAAGTCGGGGTTCAGCGGCAGGCCGGCCTGCACGCCGGCCTGGATGAAGCGCTCGGCCAGTGGGTTGCGGCAGCGCAGGTCCTGCACGCTCAGCGGGCCATCGGCGCCATGCAACGCGTCGCCGCCACGCAGATTGCCTTCTGCCAACTTGAACCAGGGCAGCACCTCGTCGAACGACCAGCCCGGGTTGCCTTCGGCCGCCCAGCCGTCGTAGTCCTGCCGCTGGCCGCGGATGTAGATCATCGCGTTGATCGAGCTGGAGCCGCCCAGCACCTTGCCGCGCGGCTGGTAGCCGCGGCGGCCGTTCAGACCCGGCTGCGGCACAGTCTGGAACGACCAGTTGATGCCTTTGGTCTTGGCCATCAGCGCCAGGCCGGCCGGGCAGTGGATCAGCACGCTGGTGTCGGCGCCGCCGGCTTCCAGCAGCGCCACACGCACCTGCGGGTCTTCGCTGAGGCGGGATGCCAGCACACAGCCGGCTGAGCCGCCGCCGATCACCACATAGTCATACATGTTCTTGGTCTCCGTGCGTGTCGTGGCCGGGCTCTACAGGACCGGTCGATCCATCATAGCCAGCCGGTGCGGCTGGTCGTGGGTTGGGGACCTGCCTCTAATGTGCAACGGCGCATGGCTGCGGTTGAAGCGGTGGCTTGGCGAAACCCTGTTATATTCCGAACACAGACATGCACGAGGCCGTTTCCACAAGGTCTTATCCCCAACCGCTGGAGGTGATGGTTGCGATACACGCAGCACCCGCTGAAAGCTGGTCTCGGTTTGATGAACTCCCGGTTCGACGTTTCTTGAGTGTTTCTGTCCGTGTTGGCATGTGCCTGCGCGGTGGTTTTTTTTCTTCCACAGACTCTAAAGGAACATCTCCATGAGCACCACCACCCAGACCGGCGTCGTCAAATGGTTCAACGATGGCAAGGGCTTCGGCTTCATCACGCCTGAAGACGGCAGCAAGGACTTGTTTGCCCACTTCAGCGAAATTCGCAACAACGGCGGCTTTCGCAGCCTGGCTGAGAACCAGCGCGTTGAATTTGAAGTGAAGCAAGGCCCCAAGGGCCTGCAAGCCGCCAACATCCGCCCGCTGTAAGGTGTGCCGGATCCGGCTGCTTCGGCGGCCGGGCCAATCAAAAACCGCAGCTGAGAAGCTGCGGTTTTTTTTTCGTCTGTCCAGCGCTTCCGGGGTCAGCCAGCGGCCGGTGGGGCAGGGGCGTCGGCGCCTGGTTGCGCATCAGCGGGCTCCCCGCCCTGGCCATGCCCGGGTTCGCCCGGGCCGGGGTGCAGCTTCTTCTGCTTCTTTTCCTCGGCCTTGCGCTTCTTGGCCAGTTCACGCTGGCGTTTCTCATATCCGTAATTCGGGGTCGCCAAGGCGTTGCTCCTTTGAATGGCTGGCGCGCACCGGTGGCGCGTCGAAGCTGACTGGAGCATAAGGCAAAGCGCTGCAGGCCCCGCAAACGCAAAGGGCCACATGCAGTGGCCCTTGGTGCGCACGGACGGGGCTGCAGTGCAGCCCCCACCGGATCTGTCGGCGCCGGGTACGGGTTCCGGAGCTCCGCCCATTGCTGCGGTCGGTTGTCGCCTTGACACCCAGAGTATCGGCATCCTGTGTGACCGGCACAGGACGAACAGCAAGCCGAACCCATCGCATTTCAGCTCTGCCCTGGATCGACAGTGATTGCTGCAATGCACAATCACGCCAACCACATCGATCGACCTGACCTCGGGAGCCTTGCACCATGCGCTATGTCGTGTTCAACCAGAAGGGTGGCGTGGGCAAGTCCACCATCACCTGCAACCTGGCGGCCATCAGTGCTGCCCAGGGCCTTCGCACCCTGGTGATCGATCTGGACCCGCAGGGCAACTCGACGCGCTACCTGTTGGGCGCTGGTGCGGATGAGCCCCATGCCACAGCGGCCGAGTTTTTTGACCAGACGCTGAAGTTCACGCTGCGCAACCAGGGCGCGGACGAGTTCATCACCGCCAC
>JBBRJU010000424.1:0-3263 GCA_038218895.1 Burkholderiales bacterium | reverse complement strand
AGTACACCGACATGTACCCGGGCATGGCCAAGACAGCGCGCGAAGAGGGTTTCGATTACTTCGCCGACTGGTACGAGACCCTGGCCAAGGCCGAGCGCTCACACGCCAACCGCTTCCAGAAGGCCCTGGACGCGCTGGTCGATTGACCGCCGCCTGCCCGCCGCACACACCAGAGACAGAGACGCTGACCCCGTGGATGGCCGAGCGAGACAGCATGCCGATCACCCGTGACAAGTTGCTGACCCTGGAGGCCTACAGCAAGGTCCGCAAGACCGGCATGGCGCAGGCCATGGCCCACCGCCGGCTGCGCAGCGTGCAGCTGGGCGCGCACATCACGCTGCAGTTCGAGGACGAGCACACCATCGGCCGGCAGATCCAGGAGATGCTGCACCTCGAGAAGATCTTCGATGAAGCCGGCATCCAGGGCGAAATCGATGCCTATGCGCCGCTGGTGCCCGACGGCAGCAACTGGAAAGCCACGCTGCTGATCGCCTACCCCGATCCGCAGGAGCGCCAGCGTGCGCTGGTGCGGTTGGTCGGTGTGGAAGACCGCCTGTTCGTCGAGGTGCAGGGCCACCAGCGGGTCCATGCCATTGCCGACGAAGACCTGGACCGCGAGAACGCCGGCAAGACCAGTGCAGTGCATTTTCTGCGGTTCGAGTTCAGCCATGCGGCGAAGCAGGCGGTGCGCACTGGCGCGGCAGTGGCGCTGGGCTGTGACCACCGCCACTACCCGGCGCAGGTGGGCATTGCGGCCGAGACACTGGCCGCGCTGGCGGGCGACCTGCGGTGACGCGGTTTCACGCCGCCGCCGCTGTGGCAGCCGCTGCTGCTGCGGCCCGCCGCTTGTGCCGCAGCACCCGCAAGCTCTCGGCGCTGTAGAGCGCCAGCGCCGCCCGGATCAGCACGAAGCCGATGCTGCGGCCGGTGCTGAACGGCTCCTTGTAGAGAAACACCGCCAGCACGAACTGGATCGACGGGCTCCCATACTGCAGCAGCCCCACCGTGGCCAGCGACACCCGCCGTGCCCCGGCCGCAAACAGCAGCAGCGGCACGGCGGTGACCGGCCCGGCCAGCAGCAGCCACAGGCTGTCGATCAGCGGTGGCCGGCCAAAGTGGCCCTGGCCCTGCCAGGCCAGCCACAGCACGCCGCCAGCAGCCAGCGCCAGGGCTGCCCATTGCAGCGGGCGTGGCCGCTCCTGCAGCACTGCATAGCCCAGCAGCACGCTGCGCAGCGGGTTGATGAAGTAGCCGAGGCGCGCATCCAGCACCCGACCGGTGTTCACCGACCACACGTACAGCCCATTGGGCGCCCAGCAGCAGCGCGCTCGCTAGCCTTGGCCTGGGCCTGGGCCTGGGCTGCGGCCCTACCCGGCGTTGTGCGCCGGCAGGCGCATCAGCGTCTGCCATTCCGCCCCGGGCGCGGCCTGCAGCAACAGCGCTGCGCCCGTGGCCGGGTGGGTGATGCGCAGTGATTGCGCATGCAGCCACAGCCGCGCCACGCCCAGGTGCGCGGCCACTGCCCGGTTCAACGGCCCCTTGCCGTGGGTGGCGTCGCCGATCAACGGATGCGCCAGCGCCTTGAAATGGCGGCGGATCTGGTGGCGCCGGCCGGTCAGCGGCTGCACTGCCACCAGCGCCAGCCGGGTGTCGGCATGGCGGGGGTCGCTGCAGATCGGCAGCACCAGCCGGCGCTGCACCTGCCAGCGCGTGCCGGCGGCCACATGTGGCTGGCCAGTGGACGGCAGCTCGGGGTCGCGCGCCAGCGGCATGTCGGTCTGGCCGGCATCGGTTGGCCAGCCGCGCACCAAGGCCAGGTAGCGCTTGTCCGGGGCGCCGGCTGAAAACAGCGCACCCAAGGCGCGGGCGGTGGCCACATCACGCGCCAGCAGCAGCACGCCCGAGGTGCCTTTGTCCAGCCGGTGCACCGGCCACACCGGCGCGCCCAGCTGGGCTTGCAGCCGGCTGACGACGTCGTCGTCGGCATGGGCGTCCAGCGCGCTGCGGTGCACCAGCAGACCCGCCGGCTTGTGGATGGCCAGCAGCCAGGCATCGGCATGGATCAGCGGCAGGCTGGCGTCGGGCGGGGCCATGGGCAGGGCGGGTGTGCAGGTGGCGCGGACCAATTGGGGGAATGCACTGCCACAGCGCTGTCATGCCCGCTGGTCATCATGCCTGGGTTGCCTTTGCGCAACTGCCACGGAGCCAGCCACCATGATGCAGATCGTCCCTGTCGGTTCACACGCACGACGAGCCGCCGCCGTGGCCCGTCTCGCCGGTCCGGTCGTCGGCCCATGCACCCAGGCGTTTGCGCGGCTGGTCGCCGCGTCGCGCTGGGCCATCGATCGCACGCTGGGCCTGCTGCGGCGCCGCCACGGCGGCTGATCCGGGGTCGCCGGCGGCGCCCGCGCCTGTTCAGGTGTGCAGTTCGCTGTCCAGGTCGCCGTCCAGATAGAACCATCGACCGTCGTCGCGCACGAAGCGGCTCGTCTCTTCCAGCCGCTGCGTCCGGCCGGCGATCTTGCTGCGGGCCACGAAGCCCACGGTGGCGTGGTGCTCGTCCTGTTGCTGGTGGGCCATCACCTGCAGGCCCAGCCAGCGTTGGGCCGGATTGAATGCAAGCAGCTGCGGCCGCGTGCGTGGGTGCCAGGTGCTCAGCAGGTAGTCGGCCAGGCGCAACGCATAGGCGCTGTAGCGTGAGCGCATGAGCGTTGCGGCGTCGGGCGCCAGCAGTTGCAACGGCCCGGCATGCCAGCGGCCGCAGCAGGTGGACAGGCGCGCCGGCAGGCCGCAGGGGCAGGGCGGGTCGGGAAGCATGGCGCGGATGATGCCGCAGCGTGGCCCTCGCTTCCGCCCGGCCGCGACATCACCCCGCTCCCGATCAAGCTCCTGCCGGAAAACCCGCCGCTACACTGCCTCGGGACCAACAGGGCGCCTCCAGCGCCCGCAGGAGACGCCGGATGCTCGACCCCCAGGCCCAGGCCTTGATCGACCTGATTGCCGAACGCGGCTTGCCGCCCACCCACACGCTGGCCCCGCCCGAGGCACGCGCCTTCTACCGCGAGCGCCGCAGCTTCAGCCAGCCGGCGCCGCGCGCCATGGCCGAGGTGCAAGACCTGGTTGCCCCCGGGCCGCTGGGCGATATCCCGCTGCGTCTGTACCGGCCGGCTGGTGTGGCCAGCCCGGCGCCCGCGCTGGTGTACTACCACGGCGGCGGCTGGGTGATCGGCGACCTGGACACCCACGACACGCTGTGCCGGCAA
>JBBRJU010000423.1:0-3281 GCA_038218895.1 Burkholderiales bacterium | reverse complement strand
CTCGCCGTCTTCAGGGCTGGTGCGGTGCAGCTCGCTGCGCTGCCACACGGCGGCCGAGAAGTCGCCCAGGCCTGGCACGTCGGCCAGCAGCCGGCCGCGGTAGGCACTGAGCGGCTGGCGCAGGATGCGGGTGGCGCCGGGGTTGACGGTGTCGATGGCGCCCTGCTTGTCGAACACGATCACGCCTGCGCTCAGGCTGTCGAGGATGGTCTGCAACCTGGTGCGCGCACCTTCGAGCTGGGCCACGCCGCGCTGCACCTGGGCGCGGGCGTCCGACAGTTGCTCGGTCATCTGCGCAAAGCTGCGGGTGAGGCCGCCCAGTTCGTCGCGCGATGCGAACACCGGCTTGGGGGTCAGGTCGCCGTCGGCCACCTGGCGCACGCCGTCGGCCACCAGCAGCAGCGGGCGGATGATCTGGTTGCCCAGGCTGACGGCCAGCAGCAGCGCGCCAAACACCGACAGGACCAGCGACAAGGTGAGCGTGCCCACCACCATGCGGCGCAGGCCATCGCGCGCCAGCGCGCGTTGCTGGTACCCACGGTAGGCCGCCTGCACCGCCAGCGCATTGGCCACCAGCGCGTCGGGCAGCGGCTGCACCAGCATCAAAAAGCGCTCTTCACTGGCAGCGGCCAGGTTGATGTCGGTGTTGGGCACCAGGGCCACGGCGCGCACCCGGGCGCTGGGGCTGGCGCCGGGCTGGGGCTCGTCGTCCAGGCCTTCGAGCACGCCCACGCTGCGCTGCAGCTGGGCCTGGCGCAACAGCGCTGCGGCGGGCCGCTCGGGCACCAGGGCCACATTGCTGCCGCCGGCGCTGGCCAGCACCTGGCCATTGACGCCCAGCAGCACGGCGTCCCGCACGCCCAGCTGCTGGCGGGTGCGCTCCAGCGCCAGCAGGCCGATCGGCTGCTTGCCGTCGGGCGTGCGCAGGTCCAGCTGGCGCGCGCCGGCCAGGCGCTCGGCTGCCGAGCGGGCCTGGCTGGCGAGGTCGGCCACGGCGGCGTCCAGCGTGCTGCGGCCCAGCGCCAGGCCGGCATCCAGCGCCTGTGCCACCTGCGCGTCGAACCAGGTGTCGATGCTGCGGGTGACGAACTGGTAGGACACGCCGTAGATCAACAGCCCCGGCACCACGCCCACCAGCGCAAACACGGCGGCCAGCTTGGCCAGCAGCTGGCTGCCGAACTTGCCGCGCTTCAGGCGGGTGGCCAGGCGCAGCGTGCCCAGGCCGATCACCAGCAGCAGCAGGCCAGCCACCGCCACGTTCACCCAGAACAGCCAGACAAAATGCCGCTCGGCCAGCCAGCCGGTGGTCGACAGGCTCAGCACGAAGGCCAGCACCAGCGCCGCACCGAGCACCGCCAAGGCGGAGACGGCCAGTGCCCAGCGCGCTGACTTGCTCATTCCACCTTCAACGTGCGCTCGATGCCCAGCTTCCAGTCGCCGCCCAGGTCGATCTGCATCGGCTGCGGCAGCTGGCTGTTGTCCAGGTTGAAGCTGAACTCGACATGGTGGCGGCTGCCGGGCTCGAGCTTGTCCAGCTCCACCAGGCGCCAGCCGCTGATCTGCGACAGCGGCGCCATGGCTTCGGACAGGCTGGCGTAGCCCTGCGACAGCCCGCCCAGGCTCAGGCGCCAGCTCGCCGTCAGCGGCTGGTAGGCCAGGCGCCAGGTGCGGCTGACCCGCGCCACGCGTTCGTCGCGCCAGTACCAGCGGTCACGGTACACGGTGGCGCGGGCGTTGAAGTACAGCGGCACGCCGCGGTGCAGCGCGTCTTCCATCGCCGGGCCCAGGGTGAGGCGGGCGCTGAATTCAAGCGTCAGGTCGGCGTCGCGGCGCTGCAGCTGCAGCTGCTTCAATTCCACCGCCTGGGCCTGCACCCACAGCGGCAGCCCCAGGGCCAATACCAGGCACAGGGCCAGCCAGCACCGCAGCCGCATGTGCACAGGCCGGGGGCTGACCGGGGGGGCGATCCTGGGGCGCGGGCGCGGCAGCAGCGGTTGCGGGAACTGGCAGCGCATCGGCGGCACAGGCTCAGGGTTGGTGCATCAAGGCATAGAAGAAACCATCTCCGGCGGGACCGGTGGCGGGCATGTCGGGATTGTCCGGCACACCCAGCAAATGGCCGGGCGAGGCCGCCGCCAGTCGGGGTTGCTCGGCCGCACGGCGTTGCAAAAAAGCATCGACCTGGTGTGCGCCCTCGGCACGGAACAACGAGCAGGTGGCGTACAGCAACCGCCCGCCAGGCGCCAGCAAGGGCCACAGCGCATCGAGCAACTGGCGCTGGGTGGTGGCCAGCGCGGCCACGTCAGCCGGGCGGCGCAGCCAGCGCACATCGGGGTGGCGGCGCACGATGCCTGATGCGGTGCAGGGCGCGTCCAGCAAGATGGCGTCGAATTGGCGGCCGTCCCACCAGGCGGGCGGGTTGCGCGCATCGGCCGCCAGCAACTGCACCGTGCTGCCTGCTGCGGGCAGATGCAGGCGGTCCAGCGTCTGCTGCACCCGTTGCAGGCGGGCGGGGTCGCTGTCGAGCGCCAGCAGGTCGAGATCAGCCCGCTCCAGCAGGTGGGCGGTCTTGCCGCCGGGGGCGGCGCAGGCGTCCAGCACACGCGCGCCGGCTGGCAGCGGCGGCAGCTGGCCCGGGCCGCTGCCACCCAGCAGCAGCGGCCCGGCGCGCTGGGCCGACAAATCCTGCACCGACACATCACCATCGGCAAAACCCGGCAGGGCCTGCACCTGGCAGGCCTGGTCCAGCACCAGGGCCTGGCCACCAAAGGCGGGGTCGGCCACCGGCTGCGCCGGCAGGCCAGCCGCTGCCAGGCGCTGCAGGTAGGCCGCTGCGCTGCAGCGGCGGGCGTTGACCCGCAGCACCATCGCCGCCGGGATATTGGCCGCGGCCATCAGCCCCTGGGCCTGGGCGGGCCAGTCACGCTGCAGCAGGTCGATCCACCAGGCCGGGTGCTGGTGGCGCGCCACCGGCTGCTGCAACGCCTGGGCCAGCAGTGCGTCACGCTCCCGCAGGAAGCGGCGCAGCACCGCGTTGATGAACTTGGCTGCAGCGGGCGTGCGCGTGCGCGCCGCCGTCACCGCCTGATCGACCAGCGTGTGCTCGGCATAGGGCGGTGGGCCGCCGGTGGGCCACAGCAGGGCCAGCGCGGTGAGCAGCAGGCTGTCGACTGCCGGTGGCGGCGCCTTGGGGGCCATCAGCGCACGCAGCGCCTCGGCACCGCCCAGCGCCCGCAGCACGGTGAAGCTGAGCGCCTGGGTGCCGGCGCGCAGCTCGGCCG
>JBBRJU010000422.1:0-3309 GCA_038218895.1 Burkholderiales bacterium | reverse complement strand
ACACTCTTCTCACTCGACGGCCGCGTCGCCCTGGTCACCGGCGGCTCACGCGGCATCGGCCGCATGATCGCCGAAGGCTTCCTGCGCCAGGGCGCCACGGTCTACATCAGCGCCCGCAAGGCCGAGGCCTGTGACGCCACCGCCGCTGAACTGTCGGCCATCGGGCCTTGCTTCAGCCTGCCGGCCGACGTGTCGAAGATGGCCGGCATCGCCGCGCTGGTGGCCGCGCTGCAAGACCGCGAGCAGCGGCTCGACATCCTGGTCAACAACGCCGGTGCCGCCTGGGGCGCACCGTTTGATGAATTCCCGGAGGCCGGCTGGGACAAGGTGGTCGACCTGAACATGAAGGCACCGTTCTTCCTGACCCAGGCGCTGCACGCCATGCTGAAGGCGGGCGCGGCCAGCGGCAACCTGGCCAAGGTGATCAACATCGCCAGCATCGACGGCCAGAGCGTGAACCCCTGGGAAACCTACAGCTATGCCGCCAGCAAGGCCGGTGTCATCCACCTCAGCAAGCGCATGGCGCTGCGGCTGATCGACGACGGCATCGTCGTCAACGCCATCTGCCCCGGCGCCTTTGCCAGCGAGATGAACAAGGACGCCCGCGACAACGCCGACACCGTGGCCAAGCGGGTGCCGGCACGCCGCGTGGGTGTGCCCGACGACATGGCCGCCGCCGCCATCTACCTGGCCAGCCGCGCCGGTGATTACGTGGTGGGCACCACGCTGACGGTGGACGGCGGGGTGAACCTGGTGCGCTGACGCTGGCGCTGCGTGCGCGCCGCACACGGTGTCGCCTGCGGATCTGCATGCAATCGCTTATAGTGCATGCAGATCAGATGGAAAGGTGGCGGCGATGGCGATGCTGACGGTCCGCAACATTCCCGACGCGGTGCACCGGGCGCTGCAGGCGCGGGCAGCCCGACATGGGCAGAGCATGGAGGCCGAGGTGCGCAGCATCCTCGAATCGGCGGTCCGCCCGCAGGGGCGGGTGAAACTGGGCACGCTGCTGGCCGACATCGGCCGGCAAGCCAGGTTGAGCAATGCCGAGGCTGATGCCTTGGCGCAACTGCGCGACAAGGCACCCGCCCGTCCGGTGAACCTGGAATGATCCTGCTCGACACCAATGTGGTGTCTGAGCCCTTGCGGTCTGCCCCGGACGCCCAGGTGATCGCCTGGATTGACGCCCAATCCCGCGAAACATTGTTCCTGTCCGCCATCACCGTCGGCGAATTGCGCGCCGGAGCAGCGCTGCTGCCCGCAGGCAAACGCCGCACTGGCCTGCAGCAAGCGCTGGAAGCGCGGCTGTTGCCGCTGTTTGCCGGCCGCGTGCTGCCGTTTGATCTGGCCTGCACCCCCGCCTACGCCGGCGTGCTGGCAGGCGCCAAGGCTGCGGGCCTGGCCATCGGCCACGCCGATGCATGCATCGCGGCCATTGCCGTTGCCAACGGCTTGACCGTGGCCACGCGCCACACCGCGCCGTTCGTCGCCGCCGGTGTGGCGGTGATCAACCCGTGGCAGGCCTGAGCGGGTGCGGCGGGCGCCGCTCGTCCCGCCGGCCAGCCACAACCGACCGGCAGTTCCAGGGGCTTGAATGGACCACCACACTGCAGGCGCAGCCAGCATGGCCGCGCGCGATTTCATCCGCAAGTGGCAAGCCGGCAGCGCCGCCCATGGCCTGACTGAGCGCGCCGGCGCGCAGGCGCATTTCATCGACCTGTGCCGCGTGCTGGGTGTGCCCGAGCCTGGTGACCCTGCGCGTTATTGTTTCGAGAAAGGCGTCACCCGCACCGGCACCGGATCGGGCCGCACCGACGGCTTTGCCGACGTGTGGCTGCGCGGCTGCTTTGCCTGGGAATACAAGGCCCCCGGCCGCAGCCTGGACGCGGCGCTCAAGCAGCTGATGATGTATGCGCTGCCGCTGGAGAACCCGCCGCTGCTGGTGGTCAGCGACCGCCAGCGCATCGAGCTGCACACCCACTTCACCGGCACGCCCAGTGAACGCCATGTGTTTGCGCTGCAAGACCTGGTGCAGCCCGAGGTGCAGCAGCGCCTGCGTGCGCTGTGGCTGGCGCCCGACAGCTACAAGCCCCGGCGCAGCAACCGCGACATCACCGAAGAAGCCGCCCGCACCTTTGCCGGCACGGCCGACCGGCTGCGCCAGGCCGGCGTGCCGGCCGAGCAGGTGAGCCATTTTTTGTCGCAATGCCTGTTCTGCTTCTTCAGTGAAGACGTGGGCCTGCTGCCGGAGAAGTTGTTCGAGCGCCTGGTGGGCGTCAACGTCACGCCGCAGCGCCTGGCCGCGCAGCTGCAGGCGCTGTTTGACACCATGCGCGCCGGCGGGCTGTTCGGTGTCGACGCCATCCCCTGGTTCAACGGCGGGCTGTTCAGCCGGGTGCAGGTGCCCGCGCTCAGCCCCGCCGACGTGGCCGCGCTGAAGGCCGCCAGCGCGCTGAACTGGAGCGCCATCGACCCCAGCATCTTCGGCACGCTGTTCGAGCGTGGGCTCGACCCGGCGGTGCGCAGCCAGCTGGGCGCCAACTACACCGACCCCGCCACCATCGCCCGGGTGATCGACCCGGTGGTGCAGCGCCCGCTGCTGGCCGAATGGGCGGCGCTGCTGCCCGGCATCGGTGCGGCGCTGGCGCGCAGCAAGCGCCAGGGCGACAAGGCCTGGCGTGATGCCCAGGCGCTGTTTGCCGGCTTTCTGGAACGGCTGCGCAACTTCCGCGTGCTCGACCCGGCCTGTGGCAGCGGCAACTGTCTGTACCTGGCGCTGAAGGCGCTGAAGGACATCGAGCACCGCGTCAACCTGGAGGCCGAGGCCCTGGGCCTGCAGCGCCAGCACGACATGACCGGCCCGCACAACGTGCTGGGCATCGAGATCAACGAATACGCCGCCGAGCTGGCCCGGCTGACGGTGTGGATCGGCGAGCTGCAATGGCGCATCCAGCGCGGTTATGGCTTCAAGTTGAACCCGGTGCTGGAGCCGCTGGACAACATCCAGTGCCGTGATGCGGTGCTGGGTGTGGATGGCAGGGAGGCGGACTGGCCGCCGGCCGATGTGGTGGTGGGCAACCCGCCGTTTGTCGGCGTGAGTCGCAAGCGACGCGAGCTGGGTGACGCCTATGTTGAGCGCCTCGACGCAGCCTACGCGCCGCGTGTTCCTGGCGCCTGCGATCTGGTTTGCTACTGGTTCGACAAGGCGCAGCGCGCGATTGCCGCTGGCAACCTGACCCGGGCGGGGCTCGTCGCGACGAATTCGATTCGCGGTGGTGCGAACCGCACCGTGCTGCAGCGCATCACCGA
>JBBRJU010000421.1:0-3309 GCA_038218895.1 Burkholderiales bacterium | reverse complement strand
CACCCATGGTGGCCAGTGCTGGCCCTGGAACCACTTCGTCCAGCTGCAGCAGCCCTTCACTGCAGGCCTGCACCGCTGGCAGGACCTGTGGGTCCATACCAGCCGCGGCACCGGTTATTGGGGGCGGCCGAAACGTTTTGGTGCGCCGTCGGAGATCACGCGGTTGCGCCTGGTCAGCGCCTGAACTTGCGAGAGATCATGCAGCGGGTTCGCCTCAGGCGCTTGCAGTCCTGCTGCATCCAGCCGTGGATCTTCGACGGCGACCCGCCGCCAGCGCGTGAATGATTGAACGCGCTGGACGCGCTGGACGGCCGTGCGGGTCGTCACAAGCCCGGCAGGGTGTGGGCGAAGAAGCCGACCGGGTTCTTGGTGATCGCCACCGAGACAATCCACGCGAAGGTCAGCAGCGCTGCAATCCAGGCTGCCGCGCGGACAGGTGCCGACCGCCCGGGCCGCAGTGCCAACATGCCCAGCGCGATGTAGACCAGCAACCCGATGATCTTCGCCGCCAGCCAAGGCGCCGCAGCAGGTGTGAGTCTGAGTATCCAGGCCAGCAGCAGCGCCGATGCGAGCAAGCCGGTGTCGATGACATGCGGCAAGGTTCTCACCAACCGGCGGCGTGTCCATTCAGCGCCCGCCAAAGAACCCCATCCACGCGCAAAAAATCCCGCCACCGACAGTGCCACGGCGGCTTGATGCAAGGTCTTGATGACAAGGTATTCCATCGGCAGGGCCAGTTTCGCAAGGTTGCATGGTGTGCATGCGGGGCGGAATGCCGCCCTGCCGGTCTTGCTGGCACCACGCTGCACCGACACCACTGTGGCTGCCCAAGCGGTCCGGGGCAGCGTCGCAATTTGATCATGCCATCCTGGCCGCTGGCAGGGCACACCACGCGCAGTCACGCCAGGCCCCAGGGCAAATTTCAGCGCGCTGGCCGATAAACTGCAGCAATAGGACTTCCCCAAGATCGTCCAACACACATTTGCCAAAGCACATGGCCCCGGTGGCGTTTCGAAGGATCTGGACAAAGGCGCCGCAATTGAATTGCCAAGTGCGCTGGCACCCACCAAAGGTTTGACATGCACGCCGACCCTGACATTCACGAGCAAGCGCCGGCCCCAGACTCCACGGCCGTGGCCGACAAGCTGGCCAGCCATTTGCGGCGCCAGCGCGAGGCCTACCTGGCCCATCCCGTGCCCGACCTGGCCGAGCGCCAGGCAGACTTGCGCACGCTGGCGCGCTTTGTCCATGAAAACCAGACCGCCTTGTGCAGCGCAGTCAGTGAAATTCCAGAGCACGATGATGCCCACCACGCCCAGCGGCTGCGGGATCACGGTGTTGCTGCCCAGGCCATAGGCCAGGCGGTCGATGTGCCGGCGCTGCGGCTTCATCCAGCGCCGCAAGTTCGACAGGGCGCGGCGGATGGCACATAGCAGCGGGCCGATTTCAGTCAGCATCGTCTCGTGGACCGAGCGGTGGCCATAGGCAACCGCGCGATGGTGAAGATGAGCGAAAACTCGCGCCATCTGGCCGCCTTGCTGATGGAGAAAATACTTGGTACTTTCCGCCCGAGAAGCTCATGTTCTTCGACGAAACCGGCGGCGTCGGCATCGCGTTCTCGAAACAAGCGTTCGACCACCTGATCTTCACCGGGTCGGGCACCACCGGGCGGGCAGTGATGGCAGCGTCATCCCCTTGCTGCCGGGAAAGGCTTTCGACGATAAAAACCACCGCATGGCGCCGCACATCGTGGTCGATGCCACCGCCGACACGGTGCTGATGCAACGCGAAATCTTCGGCCTGATCCTGCCGCTGGTGCCGTACCGTGATCTGGACGAGGTGATCTTGCAGATCAACACCGGGCCGCGCCCTCTGGCCATCTACTCCTTCAGCAACTGACGCGACCGCATCGACAAACTGATCGAGCGCGTGATGTCAGGTGGTGTCACAGTCAACGACGCACTGCTCCATGTTGGCCAGGATGACCTGCCCTTCGGCGGCGTCGGCGAGTCTGGCATGGGCCACTACCACGGCGTCGAGGGTTTCCACACCTTCTCCAAACTTCGGCCGGTGTTCCGCCGGTCTCGCCGGTCCACACTGGCGCTCATGACACCACCCTATGGGGCGCTGGCCAACACTGTGCTGAAGTTTCTGACCCGATCGTGATCCCGGATTGTCTTGGTGCCCGGTCAGCAGTTGGGGCGTGGGCCTGTCAGCCGGGCGCAGCGGCCAGCAGCCACAGACCAAGCCGCAGCATTGCCGACGACGGGGCGGGTCTATGAATTTTTTTCCGCAATGCCTGTCTGTCCGCGGCGCGAACGCGCGACGCCATCGCTCGCGTGCTTCGTGCAATGCGCTGCAACTTCTGCATTGGTGCCCGGTCATGCATGTGGTCCCGGTCTGACTGGCGCAGCGCTGTGGCACTGAAGTCGGAGTCGGGCAAGGCTTCGCTGCCTGACCATGCCCGCCGTCGGGCAACACACCGCCATGGGCTGCAACCCCACCTGCAGCCAGGCTGGCGCTGCGTGCCGTATCGGCGCGACGCTGTCGGCGTCAGGGTCAGCCCTGGAGCCGAGGCCGCGCGCCCACCTGGTGGACAGCCAGCCACCTGCCGATCAAGCGCAACGCCGCAATGCAAAGGCACGGGGCCAAGTCCGGGCACTGCAAGCTGTCGCAGGCCGGGCTGGGGGCCGCCCCGGGCCTCGCCGAGGACGTTCCCGAGGTCGTTCGAAATTCCCATGCGCGCTCGCCGATTTCAGCACCAGTTGCTCCAGCCTGTGTTGCCTGGCGGAGTTACGCTTCGCCAAGTTCAAGACCAGCCGCTCGTTTGTGCGCAATCCGCATGACAGGCCGGAGAGCGCCAAGATCGTGCAGGCCGTGATCGTGCTCTCCCGCACCCTGGGCGTGCAGACCGTGGCTGAGGGTGTGCAGACCGAACGCGACGCTGCGGCGGTGCGCCACCTGGGCTGTGGTCTGGCAAAGGGTGGCCTGTTCGGCCGGCCGATGCCCGCCGGCCAGGTGGCCACGCTGGCGCGGGCGGGCCTTGCTGGCAGCGCACAGCAGGCACCCGACACCGCAAGCCGGGTGCGTCGTGCGCACGCCGAGCCGGCCTGAGCGGGCGGGTGCGGGCGGGTGCCGGGCACCGGGTGTCGCGTGGTTGGAGACACCGCCTGTCTGCTAGGCTGCTGGCGCGGGGCTGCCCCGCTGCATCGGCCAGCTGGCCGATGCAACCACCTCATTCAACTGGAGGGACGCAGATGCCCCGACTGCTCTACATCAAGGCCAGCCCGCGCGGCTCGGCCTCAAGTG
>JBBRJU010000420.1:0-3311 GCA_038218895.1 Burkholderiales bacterium | reverse complement strand
CGCTGCTGACCGCACTGCACATGGTGCTGGCCACCTGGGGCCAGCTCACCGCCCTGTTGCTGGCCAACATGCCGGTGGGCAAGCCACCACTGCGGCGTGCCGCCGCGCTGGCCGCGCGCTCGGCATTGCTGGGGCTGCCGCTGATGGCCGCGCTGTTCCTGCTGTTTCCGCGCTTCGGCCCGCTGTGGGGCCTGCCGCAGGACGCCGGCGGGCGCACCGGGCTGTCGGGCACGCTGCGCCTGGGCGGCGTGGCCGACCTGGCCAATGACGAGAGCATCGCCTTCCGCGTCCGCTTCACCGGGGTGGAACCGCCGAACGAGGCGCTGTACTTCCGCGGCCCGGTGCTGTCGCGCTTCGACGGCACCGAGTGGCAGCCGTCCATCTTCGCCGGCCGGCGCAATGCCCTGCGGCCGCCGGACCTGCGCGTGGCCGGCGCGCCGGTGGCTTACGAGCTGATGCTCGAACCGATCCGGCTGCCGCTGCTGCCGCTGCTGGAGGCCACGCCACCCGACCCGGCCCTGGCCCGGCAGCTGCCCGACTGGGCGCTGTGGCTGGGCCACGACCTGCAATGGCACACCGACCGCCTGGTGGGCGAGCGCCTGCGCCTGCAGGCCCGGGCCTGGCCGCGGTTCAGCCACGGCCAGCAGATCGAGCCGCAGGAGCTGGCGGCGCTGCGTGATCTGCCCGACGGCTTCAACCCGCGCACCCTGGCCTGGGCCAGGCAGCTGCATGCTCAACTGGGCGATGTGGACGCCCGCACCCTGGCTGCGGCGCTGCTGGCCCACATCCGCCAGGCCAACTATGTCTACACCCTGCAGCCGGGCTTCTATGGCCGCGATGCGATCGACGAGTTCTGGCTCGACCGGCGCGAGGGCTTCTGCGAGCACTTCGCCACCGCCTTCGTGGTGGCGCTGCGGGCGCTGGGCGTGCCGGCGCGGGTGGTCACCGGCTACCAGGGCGCCGAGCCGCCTGACGCCGACGGCTTCCGCGTGGTGCGGCAGAGCCATGCCCATGCCTGGGCCGAATACTGGGTGGACGGCGCGGGTTGGCAGCGCGCCGATCCCACCGCCGCCGTGGCGCCCGAGCGGGTGCGCGCCAGCCGCCCGTTGCCGCCGCGGCCGGGCCTGGTGGCCGGCGCATTCCACAGCATGAACCCGGCACTGGCCAGTCAGATCCGCCGCGCCTGGGAGCTGCTGGACAGCCGCTGGAACCAGTGGGTGATGGGCTACTCCCGCACCCGCCAGTTCGACCTGCTGTCCCGCCTGGGCGTGCGCCAGCCCGACTGGGCCGATGTGGCGCGGGCGCTGGTCATCGTGCTGTCGCTGGCCGCCACCGGCGGTGCGCTGTGGGCCTGGGCCGACCGCCGCCGGCAAGACCCCTGGCAGCGTCTGCAGGGCCTGCTGGCGGCGCGGCTGCGCAGCATCGGCGTGCCTGCCCGGCCGCACCACCCGCCACGCACCCTGGCCGCCATGGTGCGCAGCCGCCACGGTGCCGCCGGCGAGACCCTGGCCCAATCGCTGGAGGCCCTGGACCGCTGGCGCTATGCGCCCGGCGCCCAGGCCCGCCTGCCTGGCCGGCAGTGGTGGTCCCGGCTGTCGGCCGAGGCCAGCCGGCTGCGCGCGGCGGCACCGGGATAATCGAGCACATGCCGCGCCCCGCCACTGCCACCCACCGCGCCAGGCAAGCCGCCGCAGCGCTTGTCAGCTGGCTGGCGCTGGGGCTGGGCAGCTGGCTGGCCAAGCCGGTGGCGGCCCAGGGTGCCAGTGAACCTGCGGGACGGGCCCAGGCTGCCAAGCCGGTAAAACCCGCCAAGCCGGTGCAGCCTGCCAAGGCGAACCAGGGCAAGGTGTCGGGCGACAAAGCGCGTCAAAGGGCGGGTCGCAACGTGGCCACCAAAGCGGCCACCAAAGCGGCCACCAAAGCGGGCCACAAAACCGGCGACCAGGCTGGCCAGAAGGCGGGCCAGCAAGCGGGCCGGGCAGTGCTGCACGACAGCGCCCCCGATGTCGTCACCTACGGCGGGCGCGACGATGCCATGGCGCTGGCCGACACACTGGCCGAGCGCCACGGCCTGGAGCCGGCCTGGGCCCGCGCCCAGCTGGCCCAGGCCCGCTACCTGCCGGTGGTGGCCCGGCTGATCATGCCGCCGCCGGCCGGCACGGCCAAGAACTGGGCCGCGTACCGCGCCCGCTTCATCGAGCCCGAGCGGGTGCGCGCCGGCGCCGCGTTCTGGGCCGCGCAGCAGCGCTGGCTGGACGCAGCCGAAGCCCGCTACGGCGTGCCCGCCAGCCTGGTCGTGGGCATCATCGGCGTGGAGACCTTCTATGGCCGGGTGACTGGCAACTTTCGTGTGCTGGACGCGCTGGCCACGCTGAGCCTGGATTTCCCCGCCGGCCGCAAGGACCGCAGCGCATTCTTCCGCGACGAACTGGGCCAGTTCCTGCGGCTGGCCCAGACCGAGCAGGTGGCCACCACGTCGGTGAAGGGCTCGTTTGCCGGCGCCATCGGCCTGGGCCAGTTCATGCCCGGCAGCATCAACCGGTTTGCGGTGGATTTCGACGGCGACGGCCACATCGACATGGCGAACAGCGCCGCCGACGTGATCGGCAGCGTGGCCCACTATCTGGCCCAGCACGGCTGGCAGCCTGGCATGCCCACGCACTATGCGGTGAAGCCCCCGGTGGAGACCGCCGACCGCGCCGCGCTGCTGGCGCCCGACATCCTGCCCAGCTTCACTGCCGCGCAACTGGCCGAGCGCGGCGCGGTGCTGGATGGCGCCGGTGCCGCCCATGCGGGCCCGTTGGCCCTGGTCGAAGTGCAGAACGGCGACGCTGCGCCCAGCTATGTGGCCGGCACGCAGAACTTCTACACCGTCACCCGCTACAACTGGAGCAGCTACTACGCGCTGGCGGTGATCGCGCTGGGCCAGGCGGTGGCCGCAGCCCGCTGACCCGGCGCAGCGCCGCCAAGGCGCCGCCGATGTGACGTCAATGTGCCGCCAATGCCCCGTCAATGCGCCGCCGAGCCGCCGTCAATGCGCCATCAATGCGCCGCTGCACCACCGCGCAAGCGCTGCACCGCCAGCACGCCGGCCAGCACCACCACGCCGGCGGCCACGCCCACCAGGGCATCGGCCAGCAGCGGCAGCACCGCAGCCACCACCACCCCGGTGCCGGCCGCAAAGCCTTGCACCACCTGGTCGAGCCAGGGCAGGCCGTGGATCAGGATGCCGCCGCCCACCAGGAACATGGCCAGCGTGCCCACCACGCTCAGCGCCTTCATCAGCCAGGGCGCAAACGCCAGCAGGCCGC
>JBBRJU010000419.1:0-3330 GCA_038218895.1 Burkholderiales bacterium | reverse complement strand
TGCTGTATCCGCAGGACCTGATCTTCCTGGCCGCGTTGCAGGTGCTCTCGGCCATGGCCCTGTTCTTCTTCACCGCAGTGGCCGGGCGTCTGTGGTGCGGCTACACCTGCCCGCAGACGGTCTACACCGAGATCTTCATGTGGGTGGAACGCAGGTTCGAAGGCGACCGCATCGCCCGCATGCGGCTCGACAAGGCGCCCTGGTCGGTGGAAAAACTGGCCCGCAAGGGCGCCACCCAGGGGGCCTGGGTGGCCATCGGCTTGTTCACCGGGTTCAGCTTCGTCGGCTACTTCACGCCCATCCGCGCGCTGACCGAATCGCTGCTGGCGCTGACGGTCACGCCCTGGAATGGCTTCTGGATCCTGTTCTACGGCGCCGCGACCTATGGCAATGCCGGCTACCTGCGCGAGCAGATGTGCAAATACATGTGCCCCTACGCCCGCTTCCAGAGCGCTTTGATCGACAAGGACTCGTTGATCATCACCTATGACAGCGCACGCGGCGATCCACGCGGCTCACGCGCACGCAGCGCCAGCGCCACCGCCCAGGGGCTGGGCGACTGCATCGATTGCACGCTGTGCGTGCAGGTCTGCCCGACCGGCATCGACATCCGCGACGGCCTGCAGAACGAGTGCATCGGCTGCGCTGCCTGCATCGATGTCTGCAACAGCGTGATGGACAAGATGCACTACCCGCAGGGCCTGATCCGCTACTCGACCGAAAACGCCGTGGTCAACGGCTGGTCCAAGCTGAAGATGTTCAAGCGCGCCCTGCGCCCGCGGGTGCTGATCTATGGCGCCGTGCTGGCCGTTTCCAGCATCGCCTTCGCCGCCAGTGTGGCCTTGCGCAGCCCGTTCCAGGTCGATGTGGTCAAGGACCGCGGCGCGCTGGCAAGGGTCATCGAAGACGGCGCCATCGAGAACATCTACCGCCTCCAGATCACGAACCGCACCGAGGCCCCACAGACCTACCGCATCAGCGCCCAGGGCATCGCTGGCCTGACGGTGCAGACCACGGAAGTCAATGCGCCACCGGCAGGCATCCGCTCGGTGGTCGTCGGCCTGCGCTTGCCGGCCAGTGCAGCCCAGTCCCTGCTGGGCCGATCGGCGCCGGTGCAGTTCGACGTCACATTGATCGACAGCGCGCGCACCGTGCCTGCCGTCCAGCGCGAGGGGTCGACCTTCTTCATTCCTCGCTGATGCACGCTGATGCAGCGTTGACACACGCTGCGGCGCGGCATCCACCCGGGGTGCACGCGGCGCGACGCCCAACGATGCGCGTCCTACCAGGCGGCGTCCACGTGCGCCAGGAAGCTGGCCAGCAGGGTGATCGACCCGATGATGACCGTGACGGTCAAGATGCCGATGCCAAAGAACTTGGCGAGTCGGCGGGTGGTTTTCTGGAGCGGGGTATCGGGCATCAGAGCGATTTCAGACAAAGGTTCAACCCGTCGAAGCGACGGGGCGGGATGGCAGGCGGTGGACGTCAGCCAGAAAGAAATCCGGCCGACACGGGCCAGCAAGCACCCTCAGCCAGTGGCTATCGCCGGCGCCTGCGCAGGCGTACCCGCACGCTTTTGCACTGCGCGGGCGGGATCAGCGATTGACGGCGCGACATGACGAGGCCGGTGTGGGTGAAATGTGGGTGAAGTGTGGGTGACGTGTGGGTGACGGATGGGTGACGGATGGGTGCCGTGTGAATGGTGCCCGCCGTGTTGTTGACCGACGGGGTTATCCCACCAGGCAACGGTGGGCAGGGCCGTGGGGTCATCCGGCGCTCATTTGGATGCAGCGCATCGGCTGTGCTGCATGCGCGTCGTCTTGCCACCGCGACAACGATGCCGCGCAGCCTGCCGGGCCAGGTGCGTGACGTGCTGACCGGCGCTGACCAGGGCTGACCGGCGCCGCCGCGCGCCGGGCGCCGGGTTAATCTCGGCGGTCGCCCGCCTGGGCCACACACGCCGAAGGGCGCGCGGCCCGGGTGCCTGCAGACAGGCTGACCATCCCCACCATGACCACCACCGTCTACGCCGCCCGCCGCATCCTCACCCTGAACCCGGCGCAGCCCACCGCCACCCACGTGGCGGTGCGCGACGGCCGCATCCTGGCGGTGGGTGATCTGGACCGCATGGCCGCCTGGGGCGCCCGCACGCTGGACACCCGCTTTGCCGACCTGGTGCTGATGCCGGGCTTCGTCGAGGGCCACTGCCACCTGAAAGAAGGCGGCATGTGGCAGATGCCCTATCTGGGCTGGTTCGACCGGCGTGACCCGCAAGGCCGGGTGTGGCCCGGCCTGCGCAGCATGGACGCGGTGGTGGCGCGACTGAGCGAGATCGACGCGCAGATGGCCGCAGCGGGCCAGCCCGGCAGTGCAGCGCTGGTGGCCTGGGGCTTCGACCCGATCTACTTCGGCGGCGAGCGCATGACCGTGGCCCACCTCGACCGCGTCGGGCACGGCAGCAGCAGCCAGCGCCCCATCGTGGTGGCGCATGCCAACGGCCATCTGCTCAATGCCAACAGCACGATGCTGGCCATCGCCGGGGTCGACGCCGACACCGATGTGGAGGGCGTGGTCAAGTTCGACACCGGCCTGCAGGCAGGCCAGCCCACCGGTGAACTGCAAGAGCCCGCAGCGATGTCGCTGGTGCTGCGCCACGTGGGCAATGCCGGCCTGCTGGCGCCGCTGGACGATGCCGGGTTGCAGGCCTTCGGCGCCATCTGCCGCCTGCAGGGCGTGACCACCGCCACCGACCTGGTCAACCGCCTGGGCGAACGGGAACTGGCGGTGCTGCGCCGCAACACCGACGACGACGGCTTCCCGGTGCGCATCCTGCCCGCCTTCCAGGCCTTCCACGGCGCGCAGGGCGCGGCCGCCGGTGCGGCCCATGTGCAGGCGCTGCTGCCGACCAGCACCGACCGGCTGCGCTTCGGGCTGGTGAAGATGATGCTGGACGGCTCGATCCAGGGCTACTCAGCGCGGCTGCGCTGGCCCGGTTATGTGAATGGCGCACAGAACGGCATCTGGGTGACCGCGCCCGGCCAGTACGAGGCCGACTTCGAGGTCTACCACCGCGCCGGGCTCACCATCCACACCCACACCCACACCCACACCCACACCAACGGCGACGAGGCCAGCCTGGTCGCCACCGACGCGGTGCAGCGGGTGCTGGCACGCGCGCCGCGCCCCGGCTACCGCCACACGCTGCAGCACGGGCAGATGATCGACCGGCCGATGTTCGAGCGCATGGCCACGCTGGGCCTGGCGGCCAACCTGTTTGCCAACCACCTGTCGTACTGGGGCGACCAGCACCACGACATGACCATGGGCCCC
>JBBRJU010000418.1:0-3334 GCA_038218895.1 Burkholderiales bacterium | reverse complement strand
ACCCTGCAGCGCTACAAGGAACTGCGCGACATCATCGCCATTCTGGGCATGGACGAGTTGTCGCCCGAGGACAAGCTGGCGGTGGCCCGCGCACGCAAGATCCAGCGCTTCTTGTCGCAGCCCTTCCACGTGGCCGAGGTGTTCACCGGCTCGCCCGGCAAGTACGTGCCGCTGAAGGAAACCATCCGCGGCTTCAAGATGATCGTGGCCGGCGAATGTGACCACCTGCCCGAGCAGGCCTTCTACATGGTCGGCACCATCGACGAGGCCTTCGAGAAGGCCAAGAAGATCAACTAAGGAGCCGGCATGGCCACCCTTCAAGTCGACGTTGTCTCGGCCGAGTCGAACATCTTCTCGGGCCAGGCGAAGTTTGTCGCCCTGCCGGGCGAAAACGGCGAGCTGGGCATCCTGCCCAGGCACACGCCGCTGATCACCCGCATCAAGCCGGGCGCGGTGCGCATCCAGCCAGCCGATGGCAGCGAAGAGGTGTTCGTCTTCGTCGCCGGCGGCATTTTGGAAGTGCAGCCGGGCACGGTCACCGTGCTGGCAGACACCGCCATCCGCGGCCACGACCTGGACGAAGCCAAGGCGCTGGAAGCCAAGAAGCTGGCGGAAGAGGCGATGAAGAACGCCAAGACCGAGATCGACTTCGCCAAGGCCCAGGGCGAGTTCGCCACCATGGCCGCGCAGATCGCAGCGATTTCCAAGCTGCGCAAGAAGCGCTGACCTCCGGCCTTGGGGCAGCCGGCGGCTGCCACCGCCCCGAAATGAGCCTGCCAGGTGACAAGCCTGCAGGCTTTTTTCATGCGCGCCCCGGATGGCGGCTAAGCTCGCAGCAGGGCAAGCAGCAGGAGACGGCATGGCCAAGGACAAGGACAAGGACAAGGACAAGGACCGGGACAAGGCCAAATCGGACAAGTCCGATGCGAAGGCTGCCGACAAGGCCGACAAGGCCGACAAGGTGGACAAGCGGCCAGACCGCAGCCTGTCCAAGGCCGACTACCTGGCGGCAATGGAGCCGCTGGAACTGGAGCTCAACAACCTCGCCCGCTGGCTGCAGCACACCGGTCGGCGGCTGGCTGTGGTGTTCGAGGGGCGCGACACCGCCGGCAAGGGCGGCACCATTGCCGCCCTTGCCGACAACCTGAACCCGCGACAGTGCCATGTGGTGGCGCTGTCCAAGCCCAGCGAGCGGGAGCAGGCGCAGTGGTACTTCCAGCGCTATGTGCCGCACCTGCCCGCAGCCGGTGAAATGACCTTGTTCGACCGCAGCTGGTACAACCGCGCCGGCGTCGAGCTGGTGATGGGCTATTGCAGCGAGGCGCAAGTCCAGGCCTTCTTGCAGCAGGCGCCGGCCTTCGAGCGCCTGCTGGTCGACGACGGCCTGCTGCTGCTGAAGTATTGGCTGACCGTGGACCAGGCCGAGCAGGAGCAGCGCTTTGCCGAGCGCCTGCAAGACCCTCTCAAGCGCTGGAAGCTGTCACCGGTCGATCTGCAATCCCGCGACAAGTACGCCGCCTATGGCGCCGCGCGTGATGCGATGCTCAAAGCCACCCACAGCGCCCACGCGCCGTGGACGGTGGTGGATTTTAATGACCAGCGGCGTGGCCGACTGGCCGTGATCCGCCACCTGTTGGCCCATGTGCCCGATACCCACGTGCCGCCCGCGCCGCTGGCGATGGCGCCGCTGCCGGATACGCCGTTGACCGAAGAGCTGCCACAGGGCTTCCAGCCGATCTGATCTGCGCGCCCTGCGCGTTCTGCGCGTTCTGTGCGTTTTGCGGCGCATGCGCCGCACCGCCCCTCTACAGCTCAGCGCATCAATGGCCGATCGGGCAGCTCATTCGGGTTGGCTTGCTGGTTGCCCAGCGGGTAGTGGGTGCGCAGCAGGGTGTCGATGGCCGCCACTGCATCGGTCATCCCGGCGTCGAAGCGGCCCTGCCGGAAGCATGCACGCATCGGCGTGATCATGGTCTGCCAGTGGGCCGCATCCACATGCCGGCTCAGGCCCCGGTCGGCCACGATCTCGATCGCATGCTCGGCCAGCAGCAGGTAGACCAGCACGCCGTTGTTGGCCTCGGTGTCCCACACCCGCAGCTTGCCGAACAGGCTGATCGCGCGGTCGCGGGCCGACAGATCCTGCCACAGGTAGGACAGCGGAAGGCCGGCCTCCACCACCACGCGGATCTCGCCGCTGTGGCCGGTTTCGCTGGCTGCGACCTGTGCCTCGATGCGCTGCAGCACGGACTCGGGCACGGCGCGGGCGGCGTCGCGCTCGTCCCACCAGCGGTGGCGCAGGATGCGGGCCAAACGGTGCCAGAGCGTGCGCATCACCAGTTCCCCGAGGCGCCGCCGCCGCCAAAGTTGCCGCCGCCGCCCGAGCCAAAGCCACCACCGCCGCCGCCAAACCCACCGCGGCCGCCACCGCCACCGCCCCAGAGGATGGGCAGCCCGCTGCCACCGCGCCCCCCGCGCGCGGCGCCCACGCCCATCACCCCCACCAGCACCAGCGCCACCACGCCGGCCACGCCGCCGACCAGCAAACTGGCGCTGAGCCACCAGGCCAGGGTGCCAGCGCCACCGGCGGTGATGGCCGAGCCCAGCTTGCGGCCCAGCACGCTGGTCAGCACCCCGCCGAGCACCGGCACGCCGATGAAGAAGAACATCGCCAGCTCTTCCAGGCCCAGGCCGCTGCCGCCCAGCCCACCGCCGCCCATGCCGCGTTTTACCCCGTCAGCTTGCGCGGCGGGGGCCGGCAGGTTCTCGCCCTTGATGCGCGCGATCAGCGCGTTTACCCCGGCGTCCAGCCCTGCCGCGTAGTCGCCGCGCTTGAAGGCGGGGCTGATGTGGTTGCTGATGATCTGGCGCGCCGCCAGATCGGGCACCGCGCCTTCCAGCGCCTTGGCCACCTGGATGCGCAGCTTGCGGTCGTCCCGTGCCACCACCACCAGCACGCCATCGCCAACGTCGCGGCGGCCGATCTTCCAGGCATCGCCAGCACGTTGGGCAAAGTCGGCAATGTCTTCGATGCCGGTGCTGGCCACCGTCAGCACCACGATCTGCGGGCCGGCCTGGGCCTCGAAGGCAGCCAGTTTGGCTTCCAGGGCGGCGCGCTGCTCAGGCTGCAGCACGCCGGCCTGGTCCATCACCCGCGCGGTCAGCGTGGGGATGGCTGGCAGGCCCTGCGCCGCAGCCGGGGCCGCCAGCATCCCGGAGGCCAGTGCCCAGGCCATGCCCAGCAACCAGGCCAGCGCCGCACGGGCGCCGGACCATGGGCCGGTGCGCGGCAGCGGCAAGCGCGCGGCATGCATGCTCAGCTCACTTGCTGGCGGGC
>JBBRJU010000417.1:0-3334 GCA_038218895.1 Burkholderiales bacterium | reverse complement strand
GTCGGCCGCGCCCAGCCAGTCGTCGGCGCTGTGCCGGGGCTGCTGCACCCCCACGCCGATGCTCACGGTGATGGGATGGCCGGGCAGCAGCGCGGTGGTGGCGATGCGCGCGCAAAGCGCGTCGGCCACCTGTTGCGCGTCCAGCGCCGACGTGCGCGGCAGCAGCAGCACGAACTCTTCACCGCCAGTGCGAAACAGCATGTCGCTCTGCCGCGTGCGGGCCGACAGCGCCGCCACCATGGCCACCAGCGCCGCATCGCCAGCGGCATGGCCGTGCCGGTCGTTGATGGCCTTGAAGTGGTCGATGTCGATGGCCAGCAACGCGTTCATCGCGTACACATCGCTGCCCGGGCGCGTCAGCAGCGCCAGTTGCTGGGCCAGGTGGCGGCGGTTGTAGGCGCCAGTCAGCGGGTCGGTCAGCGTCTGCTGCACCAGCGCACGCTGCAGGTCGCCCACGACATTGAGCACCACATTGATCATCACCAGCGTCAGCGCCAGCGTGGCACCGAAACGCACCGCCACCGCCAAGCCCAGTGCCTGCCAGACCAGCGCCGTGGCAGCCACGGTCATCGCCACGCTGAGCAGCATGGCCAGCCGGCGCTGCAAGACAAAAAAGCTGACGAAGACGGCCGGAAAGGCCCAGAACGTGCCGCTGAGGCCCAAGCCCTGGATCGACACGCACACCGCCAGCATGAAGCCCACGGTCATCCCCCAGAACGGCACCGGCGCCGCGCGGCCCAGGCGCAGGGCCCAGGCATTGGCCGCCATCATCAGCTGTGCGCAGACGATCAGCGCACCCAGCAGGTAGCGGCCGGCCAGCAGGTGGTTGAGGATGAACGGCAGCAACAGCACGGCCGACACCGCGCTGAGGATCAGCGCGATGCGGTTGCGGTGGTCTGCGAGGGCGTCATCGTCCACACGCAGCGCACGGGTCAGCCAGGCCAGGGTGTCCATGCCAGCAGGGTCGGCCTGGCGCGGCCGGGCTTGAGGCCAGGCTGCGCTTGCCACCGCCCGCAGCGTGAAGCCCGTCATCAACGCAGCTGTGCCCATGGAAACATGCGCCGGTTGGCGACCTTGAAGGCCATGTCGCTGACCAGCCCGATCAGGCCGATGACGATGATGCCGAAGATGATCTGGTCGGTGGCCAGCAGGGCCTGGCTGTCGGTGATCATGTGGCCGATGCCGGCGCTGGCGCCGATCAGCTCGGCCACGATCACATAGGTCCAGGCCCAGCCCAGCACCATGCGCAGGATCTCGGCGATTTCGGGCGCTGCACCGGGGATCAGCACCCGCCGCACCAGGCTGGCATCACTGCTGCCCAGGGTGTAGGCGGCCTCTACCAGGTCGCGCCGAGTGTTGCCCACCACCACCGCCACCATCAGCACCAGCTGGAAAAAACAGCCGATGAAGATGACGGCCAGCTTCTGCGCCTCGCCGATGCCGGCCCACAGGATCAGCAGCGGGATGAAGGCGGATGCCGGCAGGTAGCGTGCAAACGACACGAATGGCTCGAAAAATGCCTCGACCGGCTTGTAGGCGCCCATGGCCACGCCCAGCGGCAGCGCCAGTGCGGCGGCGATTGCAAAGCCGCCCAGCACCCGCCACACCGTCCAGCCGATGTCCTCGGCAAAGCCCATCTCGGCGAGCAGGGTGTAGCCGCTGCGCACCATGGTGATCGGGTCGGCCAGGAAGGTCTTCTGCACATAGCCACCCAGCGTGGCCACCGCCCACACGGCGAAGAACAGCACGAAGAACGCGATGCCGAGCACCACCCTGGCGCCTGGCGCCACCGGCACCAGCGGTTTCATTGGCTCAGCCGCATCACTTCAGAAAGCGCGTGTCTGCCAGCTTGGACAAATCGGGGATGGCGCGGATGATCCCGGCTTCCAGCAGCAGGGCTGCGGCTTCCTTGCTGAATTCGGCATGCTCGCCGGCAAAGAACTTCTGGTTCGCCTCGCGATCTTGCCAGCGCAGGTAGGCCTGGCTCTTCTCGAAGGCCTCGGCGCTCTGCTTCACGTCGGCGCCCATGATCTCGAAGCTCTTCTTCGGATCGGCCTTGATCATCGCCAGCGCGTCGAAATAACCGTCGGCCAGGGCCTTGGCGGCCTTGGGGTTCTCGGCCAGAAACTTCGGCGTGCAGCCAAAGGTGTCCATCACCATCGGGTAGTCCAGCGTGGTGGCGATGATCTTGCCGGCCTCGGGCTTGGCCCGCACCGCACCCAGGTAGGGCTCATAGGTCATGGCGGCGTCCAAGCCGGCGGTGCCGGCGATCATCGCGTTGGCGGCGGCCTGGGGGCTCAGGTTGACCACCTTCACGTCCTTGATCGACAGGCCGTTTTTCTTCAGCATCCAGGCCAGGCCGAAGTACGGCGCGGTGCCGGGCGCGTCGGCGGCCACGGTCTTGCCTTTCAGGTCGCTGATCTTGGTGATGCCGGGTTTCACCACCATGCCGTCGGCACCGAAGCTCTTGTCGAGCTGGAAGATCTGGGTGGTGGCCACGCCGTTGGCGTTCCACACCACCCAGGTCTCCACCGTGGTGGCCGCACACTGGATGTCGCCGCTGGCGATCGCCAGGTGGCGGTCTTTCTGCGGGATCTTCTTGATCGACACATCGAGCCCGTGCTTCTTGAACAGGCCGGCCTCTGCGGCCAGGGTGAGCGGGGCAAAGCCCGTCCAGCCCGAGATGCCGACGGCCACCTTGGTCTCCTGGGCCTGGGCAGCGATGGGCAGAATGGCGGCCAGGGCCAGCCATGACAGGCGGGACAGGCGGGACAGGTGGGACAGGTGGGACAGGTGGGACAGGCGGGACAGGCGGGACAAATGCTTCTGCTTCATCAGGACGCTCCGGGGTGGATGGAAGGGGTGCACAGCGGCGGTCATTTCACCGTGATGGTGATGGTCTGGCTCAGTGCCGGGCCGTAGCTCTGGTGCGCGCCGTTGGCGAACTGGGCCGTCAGCGTGTAGGTGCCGGGCGGCAGCGTCACCTGGGTCTCGGTCTGGCCGCCGCCGAAATGCAGGTGGCGCTCCGTGAAGGGCACGGATGCACCAGCCGGCAGCGGACCCACATTGACCAGCAGATGGTGGTGGCCGCTGTTGGCCAGCACATCACCGGCGGGCGCCACGCTCAGGCCCTGCACGCCGAAGCGCAGCTTGAACGGGCTGCTGACGGTGGCGCCATCGGCCGGCTCGACGATCGACACGGTTTGCGCAGGCCGGGCGGGATGGCCTGGGTGGGCGCAGCCGGCCAGGGCGGCTGCAGCGACGACAACAGACAGCAGGATGGCGCGTTGGAACATGGTGGACTCTCTCGCGGTGCGGGCCAGGATGGGCCTGC
>JBBRJU010000416.1:0-3337 GCA_038218895.1 Burkholderiales bacterium | reverse complement strand
CGCCATCTTCTTGCCGCGCACCTCGATCCAGGCGTCGCCGTTGTCGGCCGCAGCGATCTTGAAGGGCATCAGGTCGATGTCCTTCTGCACTTCCTTCTCGGTGAATTTGCGGCCGATCAGGCGCTTGGCGGCATACACCGTATTGCGCGGGTTGGTGACGGCCTGGCGCTTGGCGCTGGCGCCCACCAGCACTTCGCCGTCTTCCTGGTAGGCGATGATCGACGGCGTGGTGCGCGCACCTTCGCTGTTCTCGATCACCTTGGTGGTGTTGCCTTCCATGATCGCCACGCAAGAATTGGTGGTGCCGAGGTCGATGCCGATGATCTTGCCCATGGTGTCTAGCTCCTGAAAATTGAGTCTGATTGCTTGTGAAGTGCGGCTGGCGGGGCGGGTTTCAAGCCCGGCCGGCCTGCTGTTTGCTTTGGATCAGCAAGTGGCGTGTGCTGCCGTGGCGGTGCTCACTTGGGTGCGGCCACCGTCACCAGCGCCGGGCGCAGCACCCGGTCGTTGATCAGGTAGCCCTTCTGCAGCACGGCCACCACAGTGTTGGCGTCCTGCGCGGCCGGCACCATGCTGATGGCCTGGTGGTGGTGCGGGTCGAACTTGGTGGCCGGCGGCGGCGCAATGGCCACCACCTTGTTGCGCTCCAGCGCGGTGGTCAGCTGGCGCAGCGTGGCATGCACGCCTTCGAGCACCGCTTCCACCTTGGCGTCGGGCATGGAGATGGCTGCCTGCAGGCTGTCCATCACCGGCAGCAGGCTCTCGGCGAATGCTTCCACCGCGTACTTGCGCGCCTTGCTGATTTCTTCATCGGCACGGCGGCGGGTGTTCTCGGCTTCGGCCTTGGCGCGCAGGAAGGCGTCGGACGCCTCGCTGGCCTTGGCCTGCGCTTCTGCCAGTTGCTGCTCCAGGCTGGGCGTTGACAGCGCGGCTGTGGTGTCGGGCTCGTGCATGGTGGCGTCACCATTGGCATGGCTGGTTGCGGCTGCGGGGTCGTTGTCCGGCGTCGTCATGTCGGTCGCTTTGCGGTTTTTCTTGAAGGGGTTGAACACGATCTGTACGGGATATGGGGCAGCGATCCCGCAGTTCAAGAGGGGTTTTTGTGGCAATCGACGCCCACGACCGGCGCATTTGTGCAGCAGAGGCTGCGAGTCAGGCGTCGTCGATCGACGCGCTCCAGCGTTGCCAGCCCTGCTGGGTGCGGTCCAGGTCGCGCCGGTCACGCTTGGTGGGCCGGCCCTGTTCGAGGGCCAGCGCCGGCTCGGCGGCCAGCCGGCGGGCCTCGGCCGCCTGGCTGCGTGCGGCCAGGCTCTCGGGGGTCTCGGCGTACAGCGCCTGCGCCACTGGCGCCGGCCCGCGCAGGTTGCTCAGCCCCAGCACCACCACGGTCCGCGTTACCGGGCCCTGGCGGACCTCCAGCGTGTCCTGCGGCCGCACATCGCGTGACGGCTTGGCGACCTGGCCGTTGACCTGGGCGCGGCCCTTGACGATGTCGTCCACCGCCAGTGCCCGGGTCTTGTAGAAGCGGGCGGCCCACAGCCATTTGTCCAGCCGCATCGCGGCCAGGGTGGGTTTGTCGGCAGATGGGTGGCGGCTCATCGGGCTGGATTGTCGCCGCACGCAGCGGCCAGCGGCCAGCAGCAGGTGCACCACCGCGTCCATCCCGCAAGCAGCCCTGGTGGTGGACGGCGCTGGATTCCAGGTCTGCCCGCAGGCCGCAAAATGGCTGGCGCCCCGCCTTGCATTTCCGCTCGGCCCCGTGTTTCCCCGGGGGTGGCGGACAGCCGTTCGACAGCCAGAGCCGCGATCATGCTGCCCTGGGCCGGGCAACCGGTCAGCACCCACCACCCAGCCCGCCGCACAGACGGCCGGCTGCGCCAATCCAGGAGATCCATGATGCGTCGCGACACCTTCCTCCGTTCCATGGCCGCGCTGGCCGCCACCGGGGGGCTCAGCCCGCTGGCACTGGCCGCTGGCGCCAACCTCAAGATGATGATCCCGGCCAACCCGGGTGGCGGCTGGGACACCACCGGACGCGCGCTGGGCAAGGCGCTGCAGGACGCCGGCGCCGCCGCCACCGTCAGCTATGACAACAAGGGCGGCGCCGCCGGCGCCATCGGCCTGGCGCAGTTCGTCAACGCCAGCAAGGGCGACGGCAATGCGCTGATGGTGATGGGCGCCGTGATGCTGGGCGGCATCATCACCGGCAAGCCGCCGGTGTCACTCGACAAGGCCACGCCGATTGCGCGCCTGACCAGCGAGTACAACGTGTTCGTGCTGCCGGCCGCGTCGCCGCTGAAGACCATGGCCGACGTGGTCGCGCAGATGAAGACGGACCCCGGCAGCGTGAAGTGGGGCGGCGGCTCGCGCGGGTCGACCGAGCACATCGCCGCGGCGATGATCGCCCGCGCCACCGGCGTGGACCCGAGCAAGATCAACTACGTCGCCTTCCGGGGCGGTGGTGAAGCCACCGCCGCCATCCTGGGTGGCAACGTCACCATCGGCGGCAGCGGCTACAGCGAGTTTGCCGAATACATCAAGACCGGCAAGATGCGTGCCATCGCCGTCACCAGCGATGCGCGCCTGAAGGGTGTCGACGTTCCCACGCTGAAGGAGCAGGGCATCGACGTGGTCATCGGCAACTGGCGCGGCGTGTTCGGCGCCAACGGCATCACGCCCGAGCAGCGCAAGGCGCTGACCGACCTGGTCGTCCAGGCCACCAAGAGCAAGGCCTGGGGCGAGGCGCTGGAGAAGAACCAGTGGACGCCAGCGCTGCTGACCGGCCCGGCCTTCGACAAGTTCGTCGACGATGAATTCGCCAGCCTGCGGGCGGTGATGGCCAAGAGCGGGATGATCTGATGGCGTCGGTGGTGCTGCGCCAGTCCGCCGTGGCGGGCGGGGTGGTGGCGCTCGGCCTGCTGCTGGTGTCTGGTGCCATCACCATTCCGTCGGCGGCGGGTTATGCGGGTGTCGGCCCCAACTTTCTGCCCTGGGTGGTGGCGATCGGCCTGCTGCTGTGCGGCGGCTTCCTGGCCTGGGAGGCGCGCAGCGGTGGTTTCCGGCAGATGGATGACCTGGACGGCGCCGCGCAGGGCCACTGGCCCGGCTTCGTCTGGGTCAGCGCGGGCATCCTGGCGAATGCGGCGCTGATCACCACCATCGGCTTCATCCTGAGTTGTGCGCTGTGCTTCGTGCTGGCGGTGCGTGGCTTCAAGTCGGCCGAGGGACGGCTCGACCTGAGCGCGCGCGCCTGGATCACCGACGCGCTGGTCGGCATGGCGATCGCCGCGCCGGTGTTCTGGATGTTCACCCAGGCGCTGGCGATCAACCTGCCGGG
>JBBRJU010000415.1:0-3351 GCA_038218895.1 Burkholderiales bacterium | reverse complement strand
GGGGCGGATCGTGGGCGCAGATTCGGCTTGCTGCGGCTCCACCCGGTCGGCGGTTGGGCGGTAGAAGCGGTCTTCGGCGTCGCGGTTCATCACGATGATGCTGATGCGGCGGTTCTGCGGGTCGGTGGGCTCGTCGCGGTTGAAAGGCTGGCTGCTGGCCAGGCCCTGCACCCGCAGCACCCGCTCCTCGGTCAGGCCACCGGCCACCAGTTCGCGCCGCGAGGCGTTGGCCCGGTCGGCCGACAACTCCCAGTTGCTGTAGCCGGCGCCGCCCGCACCGAAGGGCTGGGCGTCGGTGTGGCCTTCCAGCGTGAGCCGGTTGGGCACCTCCAGCAGCACGCTGCCGATGGCGCGCAACAGCTCCCGCATGTAGGGCTGCACCACCGCGCTGCCGCTGGCGAACATTGGCCGGCTGAGTTCGTCAACGATCTGGATGCGCAGGCCGTCACGGGTGTGGTCCAGCTTGATCTGCGAGAGAAATTGCGCCAGCTTGGGGTTGTTCTTGAGCTCGCTCTCCACATGCTCGCTCAGCTCCTGCAGCTTGGTGGCCTCGGCCACCCGTTGCTCATGGCGCAGCGCCTGCAGATTGACGGTGCTGCGCGGGGCTTCGACGTCGCCGCGTTTGACCTGGCCACCAGAGCGGGTGAGGTCCTGCCCACCGCCCTTGATCACCGACGATGAATCGCCCGAGCCCGAGCCACCGTTGAGCAGTGCCACCTTCAGCGGGCTCTGGAAGTAGTCGGCAATGCCCTTCTTGTCGCCTTCGCTGGTGCTGCCCAGCAACCACATCAGCAGGAAGAAGGCCATCATCGCGGTCACGAAGTCGGCGTAGGCAATCTTCCACGCCCCGCCATGTACCGCATGGCCGCCCTTCTTGACCCTCTTGATGATGATCGGCTGCAGCTTCTTCGCGTCACCTGCCATCACACGCTCCGGTCGGGTTGGCGCAGTTCATCACTTCTTCTTCACGTGTTGTTCCAGCTCGGTGAACGACGGGCGGTCACCGGAGAACAGCACCTTGCGGCCGAACTCGATCGCCACCTGCGGCGCGTAGCCCTGCATGCTGGCCAGCAGTGTGGTCTTGATGCACTGGAACTCCTTGCCGGCGTCTTCAACCTTCTGTTCCAGCAAGCCGCCCAGCGGCTCGACGAAGCCATAGGCCAGCAAGATGCCCAGGAAGGTGCCGACCAGGGCCGAGGCGATCATGCCGCCCAGGATGGCCGGCGCCTGGCCCACCGAGCCCATGGTGTTGACCACGCCCAGCACCGCCGCCACGATGCCGAAGGCCGGCAGGCCGCCGGCCAGGCGGCCGATGGCGGCCACTGCGGCATGCTCTTCCTGGTGGTGCGTCTCGATCTCGCTGTCCATCAGGCTTTCGATCTCATGGGCGTTCAGGTTGCCCGAGACCATCATGCGCAGGTAGTCGGTGATGAACTCGGTGACATGGTGGTCGTTGCCGACGATCGGGTACTTCTGGAACAGCGGACTGCTGTGCGGGTCTTCCACGTCCTTCTCGATCGACATCAAACCCTCTTTGCGGGCCTTCTGCAGGATGTCGAACATTAGCGCCAGCAGCTCCATGTAGCGGGCCTTGCTGAACTTGCTGCCCTTGAAGCACTGGCCCAGGCCCTTGAACGTGGCCTTGATCACCTTCATCTGGTTGTTGGCCAGGAAGGCGCCGGCGGCAGCGCCAAAAATGGTGATCATCTCGAACGGCAGCGCCTTCAACACCACCTGGATGTTGCCGCCGTGGAAGATGTAGACGCCAAAGATGCAGACCATGGCGAGGGCCCAACCGACGAGAACGAACATGGTGTGGGTGCAGCGGAAGAGGGTTCAGCGCAGGCCCGGACGGGCCCGCTGGATACTGGGGTTATCGGCCGGGGCCGGCGCGGGTTGAGCCGTCAGCGCCGATCCGGTAGGCCCACACCGCCTGCCGACCGGGGCGCTGCAGCGCCAGCGTCGGCTCAGCGCCAGGCACCGGGAAGTCCAGGCTCAGCAGCCAGGCACCGGGCGCCAGTTCGGCGCAGGCCTTGGCCCAGGCGCGCGCCATGCTCTCGGGCCGCTGGAACAGATAGACCACGGTGCAACCCTGCCAGCTGTCGGCCCACATGTCAGCACGGCGCACGCGGGCCCAGGGGCAGCGCAGCGCGGCGGCCAGGCGCAGCGGGCCGCTCCACTCGACGCCTTCGATGTGCGCCTGCGGCCAGGTGCGGCGCAGCGCGGCCAGGCCGTGGCCCAGGCCGCAGCCGGCGTCCAGCACCCGGGCGCCGGCTGGCAACGGCACGGCTTCGGCCAGGCCGTGCAGGGCGTCGGCCGGCGTGGGAAACAAGGGCGCGTCGCGCCAGGTGCGCAGCGGGTATGCCGCCAGCAGCAGGCCCATCGGCAGCAGCCAGGCCCAGGACGGCACCGCTGCCGCGCCGCTGAGCGCGGCCGACACCGGAAAACCGCCGGCCATGAACAGGCGCCGCCAACTGCTGGCCTGGTGCGGCAGCAGCGCCAGCAGTGCACCGGCCGCCGCAGCGGCCAGCCACGGCACGGCCAGTGGCCAGGCGCGCGCAGCTGCCACAGGCGCCAAGGCCCACAACAACAGCCAGGCGGCCAGCCAGGTGGTCAATGCCGGCAGCGGCCATGGAAATCGGCCGCGTGACGGCAGTGGGTCAGCGGGGGACAAGATGACCGGCATGGCTTCAAGTGTGCGCAGGCGCCGTGCCGGCCAGTCGGCTGAAAAGCCGGGCAGTTCAGGCGGAGCGGGTGTGCGGCACACCAAAAAAAAAGGGCAGGACCCCGAAGGACCCTGCCCTGAAGGCACAACAAAGTGCCAGGAGGAGACAAGCAAAAAATCTGTCAGTCAGTGATCGGCCGGCGGCGCCTGCGCTGAAGGTCTGCGGCGCCGCGCGTTTCAGGCAACCATGCAATCCTGCGCACTCGGCAGGCGGATGGCGCCGGCATTGCGCCCCTTGCCGGCACGTGCCGGCGGGTTGCACAGGCCGCACACATAGTGGCGGGCGATTTCATGCGGATGGGTGACATAGTGGCCGCCGCACTTGCTGCACTTGGTCATGGTGAGCATGCCGTTGTCGACGAACTTCACCAGGCGCCAGGCGCGGGTGACCGACAGCTGCGGCTCCAGCCCCTGGGCGCCCACCTGCTCCATGTAGAGCTTGTAGGCCTTGATCACGCTGTCGATCTCGTCGAGCGCGGCCACCTTGTTCAGGTATTCGTGGATGTTGAGGAACAGGCTGGCGTGGATGTTGGGCTGCCAGGTCATGAACCAGTCGGTAGAAAACGGCAGCTGGCCCTTGCTGGGGCTCTTGCCAGCGACCTCCTTGTACAAGCGCAGCAGGCGCT
>JBBRJU010000414.1:0-3354 GCA_038218895.1 Burkholderiales bacterium | reverse complement strand
ACACCCGCATCGGCAAAGCCCTTGGTGACTCGCGCCACCTGGTCGACCGACACACCCTTCTTCATCAGCGCCAGCAGCCGGTCGCTGGCCACCTCCAGCCCGCCGGACATCGCGATGCAGCCGCTGTCGGCCAATTGCTGGCACAGCGCAGGCGTGAAGCTCTTCTCGAAGCGGATGTTGCCCCACCAGCTAATGGCCAACTGCCGGCGTTCAATCTCGGCGGCCAGCGCCTTCAGGCTCTTGGGCGGCGCGGCTTCGTCCACGAAGTGAAAGCCGGTCTGGCCGGTCTCGGCCACCACCGCTTCGATGCGGTCGCACAGGGTCTCTGCCGTGGCGGCGTCGTAGCGGCCGATGTAGTCCAGGCTCACGTCGCAGAAGCTGCACTTCTTCCAGTAGCAGCCATGGGCCACCGTCAGCTTATTCCAGCGGCCGTCGCTCCACAGCCGGTGCATGGGGTTGAGCATGTCCAGCAGGCTCAGGTACAGGCCCAGCGGCAGGCCGTCCCAGGTGGGTGTGCCCACGTCGGCAAAGGCGATGTCGGGCTCGGCCAGGTTGGTGTAGCGCACCGCGCCGTCGACGCGGTGGAACGTGCGCACCAGGCGCTGGGCCGAGCGCTGGCCCTGCAGGTGGGCCAGCAGCGCCAGCAGCGGGCGTTCACCGGCATCCAGCGTGATGAAGTCAAAAAAATCGAACACCCGCGGCTCGGTGAGCTCGCGCAGCTCGGTGTTGGCATAGCCGCCGCCCAGCACGGTGGTGATGGACGGGTCATGCGCCTGGATGGTCTGCGCGATGCGAAAGGCCGCATACACCGCGCCGGGGAACGGCACCGACAGCAGCACCACCGTGGGCCGGTGCTGGGCCAGCGCTTCCTGTGTGAGCTGGGCGAGCAGTTCGTCCACCAGCGTGGGCGGCGCGGCCAGGGCCTGGGCCAGCGGGTCGAAGCTGGGCTGGCTTTGCGCCAGGCTCTCGGCATAGCGCACGAACTCGAAGCGCGCATCCACCGCCTCGCGCACCACGTCGGCCAGGTCATTCAGGTACAGCGTGGCCAGGTGGCGGGCGTGGTCATGCGTACCCAACGCGCCGAAGGCCCAGGCCAGCGGGCCGGCGCCGTCGGCGTTGTCGTACACGTCCAGCGCGGCGAAGCGCGGGCCCTCGGGCAAGAACTGCCGGCCCACGATGCGGTGCGCCAGCGTGGCGTCACCACCCTGCAGGAAGCGGATCACCGGGCCGATGCTGGCGGCGTAGCGCGGGTACTGTTCGGCAAAGGCATGCACCCGCACCGTGCGCTCACCCTGCGGCACGGCGGCGATGCGCTGCTGGATCGCCTCCAGGCCTTCAGGCGACAACAGCCGCAGCGCCAGCGCCAACGCCAGGTCGGCCTGCACCGCATGCACGCCCTGCCCGCGCAGAAAGCCGGTGAGGTAGGCGGTGGAGGGGTAAGGCGTGTTCAGCTGCGTCATCGGCGGGATGAGCGACAGCACGCGCAAGGCAGCATTTGGCATGGTGGGCCGAGATTGTCACGGCTGGCGCCATGCACTGCAGAACCTGCGGCTGTTTGGGCGGCTGAACCGGCGGGTGTATCGGCGGCTGTACTGGCTGCAGCCACCTGCGCACGCCGCGATAATCAGGCGATGAATCCCCTGCTGGGCAAGCTGCATCCCTACCCGTTCGAGCGCCTGCGGGCGCTCACCAGCGGCATCACCCCCAACCCCGCGTACACCGCCATCAGCCTGGGCATCGGCGAGCCACGCCATGCCACGCCGGCGCTGGTGGAAGAAGCGATGGTCGCCGGGCTGAAGGGTCTGTCGGTGTACCCGCCCACCGCCGGTGAGCCGCGCCTGCGCGCCGCCTTCACCCATTGGCTGCAACGGCGCTACGGCCTGGCGCTGGACCCCGCCAGCCAGGTGCTGCCGGTGGGCGGCAGCCGCGAGGCGCTGTTCGCGATCGCGCAGACGGTGATCGACCCAACCCGGGCTGGCGCCACCGTGGTCTGCCCCAATCCGTTCTACCAGATCTACGAAGGCGCAGCCCTGCTGGCCGGCGCCGAGGTGGCCTATGCCAACAGCGACCCGGCACGCAACTTCGCGGTCGACTGGGGCAGCATCGACCGCGCCATCTGGGCCCGCACCCAGCTGCTGTACGTCTGCTCGCCCGGCAACCCCACCGGTGCGGTGATGCCGCTGTTGGAATGGGAACAGCTGTTTGCGCTGAGCGATCAGCACGGCTTCGTCATCGCCAGCGACGAGTGTTATTCGGAGATCTATTTCCGCGACACGCCGCCGCTGGGCGGGCTGGAAGCCGCCGCCAAGCTCGGGCGCCGTGATTTCCGCAACCTGATCGCTTTCACGTCGCTCAGCAAGCGCAGCAACGTGCCGGGGCTGCGCTCGGGCTTCGTCGCAGGCGACGCGGCCATCCTGAAAGCATTTTTGCTCTACCGCACCTACCACGGCAGCGCGCTGGGCCCGGTGGTGCAGGCCGCCAGCGTGGCGGCCTGGAACGACGAAGACCATGTGGTGGCCAACCGCGCGCTGTACCGCACCAAGTTCGCCCAGGTCACGCCGGTGCTGGCCGATGTGCTGGACGTGGCGCTGCCCGACGCCGGCTTCTACCTGTGGGCCGGCATTGCATCGGCGAACGGCCAGCCGGGCGACGACATCGGCTTCGCGCAGCAGTTGCTGGCTCAATACAATGTGGCGGTGCTGCCCGGCAGCCTGCTGGCGCGCACGGCCCAGTGCCACAACCCGGGCAGCGGCCGCATCCGCATGGCGCTGGTGGCGGGCACCGATGAATGTCTGGAAGCCGCCCACCGCATTGCCGCCTTCACCCGCAGCTTCGTCCACACTTCCTCCAACGCCTGAGCCCCCGGGGCAGACCATGACCACCGACCTGCAAAGCATGATTGACCTGGCCTGGGAAGGCCGTGCCGCCCTGAGCCCCACCACCGCCGACCCGCAGATCAGCGAGGCGGTCGATCACGCCATCGGCGAGCTGAACGCCGGCCGCCTGCGTGTGGCCAGCCGCAACGGCGTGGGCGACTGGACCGTGCACCAATGGCTGAAGAAGGCGGTGCTGCTGAGCTTCCGCCTGCACGACAACCAGCCGGTGCATGCCGGCGCGCTGACCTTCTTCGACAAGGTGCCCACCAAGTTCTCGCACACCGACGAAGCCGCCATCCGCGCCAGCGGCGTGCGGGTGGTGCCGCCAGCCGTGGCCCGGCGCGGCAGCTTTCTGGGCAAGGGCGTGGTGCTGATGCCCAGCTACGTCAACATCGGCGCCTATGTCGATGAAGGCACGATGGTCGATACCTGGGCCACCGTGGGCAGTTGCGCGCAGATCGGCAAGAACGTGCACCTG
>JBBRJU010000413.1:0-3357 GCA_038218895.1 Burkholderiales bacterium | reverse complement strand
CGTGCAGCTGTACACCTCGGGCACCACCGGCTTCCCCAAGGGCGCGATGCTCACCCACCACGGCATGCTGGCCCATGCCCGCAATGTGGCGGCCACGCAGACCCTGGACGCCGCCGCGCGGGTGCAGGTGGCGATGCCGCTGTTCCACGTGGGCGGCACCAGCTACTCGTTCGTGGCCTGGAGCGGCGGCGCGCCGATCTTCATGATGCGCATGCCCGACCCGCTGGGCGCCCTGCAGATGCTGGAGCGCGAGCGCATCACCCACACCTTCTACGTGCCGGCGCTGATGGCCGCGATGACCCAGGTGCCGGGTGGCGACAAGTTCGACTTTTCAGCCTTGAAGGCGGTGTCGTACGGCGCTTCGCCGATGCCGCTGCCGGTGATGCGGGCCTGCCTGCAGCTGTTCCCCAAGGGCACGATGCAGCAGGTCTACGGCATGACCGAGCAATGCGGCGTGGTCACCGTGTTGCCGCCCGAGGACCACGAGAACCCGGCGGTGGCGCACCGCCTCGTGTCGGCCGGCAAGGCGATCCACGGCGTCGAGATCGAGATCCGGGACCCCGCCACCAGCGCGCCGGTGCCGGTGGGCCAGCCCGGTGAGATCTGGGTGCGCAGCGACCAGATCATGGCCGGCTACTGGGGCAAGGCCGAGGCCACCGCGCAGGCCATCACGCCCGACGGCTGGTACCGCTCCGGCGACGGCGGCCACATCGACGCCGACGGCTATGTCTTCGTCACCGACCGCATCAAGGACATGATCATCAGCGGCGGCGAGAACATCTACCCCGCCGAGATCGAGCGGGTGCTGGCCGAGCACCCGGCGCTGCAGGACGTGGCGGTGATCGGCGTGCCCGACGAGCGCTGGGGCGAGGTGCCGAAGGCGGTGGTGGTGCTGAGGGCCGGCGCCACGCTGGCCGACCCGAACGAGCTGGTGGCCTGGTGCCGCGAGCGCATGGCCGCCTACAAATGCCCGAAGACGGTGGACGTGGTGGCCGAACTGCCGCGCAACCCCACCGGCAAGGTGCTCAAGCGCGAGCTGCGCAAGCCCTACTGGGACGGCCGCGGGCGGCAGGTGGTCTGACGCGCACGGCCAACCTCCGCCGCGCTACATGCCCTTGAACAGGTGGGTGTAGCTGCGGCTCACCTCCAGCTTTTCGACGTGCCCGCGCACGCTGACGATCTGCCGGCCGCGGAAATCGCGGGTCACACCGGCAATCGCCTTCACGTTCACCAGCGTGCTGCGGTGGATCTGCCAGAACACCGCCGGGTCCAGCGCGTCGATCAGCTCCTTGATGGGCTTGCGGATCAGCGCCTCGGTGGTGGGTGTCTGCACCCGGGTGTACTTCTCGTCGCTGATGAAGAACAGCACTTCGGCCACCGGGATCATTTGGATGCCCGGGCCCACGCTGGCCTGGATCCAGTGCAGGTAGCGCGGCGCGGCGCCGGGGTTCAGTTGCGCGGCCAGCTTGTGCAGCATCTGCTGCAGCGGCGGCTGGGTTGGGCCGGCAGCCGCACGATCAACCCCACCATCTGCCACACCATCGTCCAGACCCCCGGCGTCGGGCGCGTCGCGGCGGGCCAGCCGGGCGCGGATGCGCTGGGCGGTGACCTGCAGCCGCCCACGCTCGGCAGGCTTGAGCACGTAGTCGCACACGCCCTGTTCGAAGGCCTCGACCGCATATTGGTCGTAGGCGGTGATGAACACGATCTCGGGCAGGTGCTCGTCGTCGGCCACGGCCATCTGCGCGATCTGGCGCGCCGCGTCCACGCCAGTCAGCCCGGGCATGCGGATGTCCAGGAACACCAGGTCGGGCCGGTGCTGCGCCACCAGCGCCACCGCCTCCAGGCCGTTGCGGGCCTCGGCCACGATCTGCAACGCGGGCCACACCTCAGCCAGGCGGGCGCGCAGCTGCTCGCGCATCAGGCGCTCGTCGTCGGCGATGACGGCGCGCACCGGGTGGGTGGCGGATGGCTCGGCGGTGGTCGGCATGGGGGAGGCTCCGGCTGGGGCAGGGCGACAGATCAGGGTGTGCCCGGTGACGCCAGAGGCCGCGTCAGCACGCGATTCTGATGGCGCTCGGCACCGAGTTCGAACCAGGTGAGGCCGACGTCGGCATAGCCCTCGCGGGCATAGAAATGCCGGGCGCGGGTGTTGTGCACCCAGGGTGTCAGCCACACCATGGTGGCGCCCCGGCGGGCGGCTTCCTGCTCGGCAGCTTGCAGCAGCGCCCGGCCCAGGCCGCAGCCGGTGAAGGGCCGCTGCACATACAGCCGGTCCAGTTCGGCCGGTGATGCATCGGACACCAGCGGGTGGCTGGTGCCCAGCGTCACCTGTGCCAGCCCCACCAGATGGCCCTGCCGTTCGGCCACCAGAATGAAGGTGGCGCTGGCCTGCAGCAGGTGCTGGTAGACGTCTGGCGCGTAGCTGCCGAGCGCCTCGCGTGCGATGGCAGGGCGCATGCCCTCGGTGGCATAGGTGTCCAGGAACACCTGCATCGCCAGCACGCCCAGGCACAGGGCGTCGTCGGCAGTGGCGGGGCGGATGGCGATGGACATGGCGTCAGGCGCGGACGGCCCGGGGCAGGCGGGTTTGCAGCGCCCGCATGGTCAGGCGCTTTCCAGAGGCTTGTAGGGCACGGCCAGTGTCACACGCGTGCCGCCGCCGGGGTTCTCGGTGATCGTCAGGCTGGCCTTGGGGCCATACAGCAGTTGCAACCGTTCACGGATGTTGGCCAGGCCCACGCCGGTGCCGGCGGTCTTTCCGGACGACGCGGCGCGGCCGAAGCCCAGCCCGGTGTCGGCCACCGTGACGCTGAGTTTGCCGTGCACCACCTCGGCCTTCAAGCTGAGCTTGCCGCCCTCGGGCTTGGGCTCCAGGCCGTGCTTGATGGCGTTCTCGACCAGGGTCTGCACCATCATGGTCGGGAACTCGGCCGACAGCAGGCCGTCGGGCACGTCGACCTCGGTGGCGAGGCGCTCTTCCATGCGCACCTTCAGGATTTCCAGGTAGGGCCGGATCACCGCCAGCTCGCGGCCCAGATCCCGCGAGCGCTTGTGGTCGCTGGCGGTGTCGCGCATGGTGGGCATGCTGGCGCGCAGCAGGGCGATCAGGTTCTTCTGCATCTGGCTGGCGCGCTTGGGGTCCACCTCGATCAGGTGGTCGATGCTGGCCAGGGTGTTGAACAGGAAGTGTGGCTCCACCTGGGCCTGCATCGTGGCCATGCGCGCCTCCACCACCTGGCGCTTGAGCGATTCGGCCTCGGCCGTCTCCACCGCCTGGGCGGCCTGGGCCTCGGCCTGGATCTGCTTGCGGTAGGTGATCTTGATGACCAGCGAGGCCACGATCCAGAGAAAGGC
>JBBRJU010000412.1:0-3369 GCA_038218895.1 Burkholderiales bacterium | reverse complement strand
GGCTGCCCATCGACATGGCGCGCATCGCCGCCCTGGCCGAGCGCGCAGGCAGCATGGTTGAGCAGATCCGTGCCAAGCTGCTGGCGCCCGAGGTGCGCAAGATTGCGCCGCACTATTCCACCGCGCAGCTCGCCACCTTGTGCGGGGTCGACAAGGCGCACATCAACTACCGCATCGGCAAGGCTGATCTGCCCACTGGCAAGCTGTCACCCAGCGGTGGCAAGCGGGAATTCGAGCTAACCGATGCGCGCCGCTGGACGCGCGCCTACCGGCAGCCCAAGATGCGCCCGGCCGGGCAGAAGGCGATCACCGTGGCAGTGGGTAACTTCAAGGGCGGTGTGTCCAAGACCACGTCGGCGATGATCCTGGCGCAGGGCTTGAGCCTGCGGGGGCATCGGGTGCTGGCCATCGACACCGACCCCCAGGGCTCGCTGACCACCTTGCACGGCATCCTGCCCGAGACCGAGGTGGATGCCGAGATGACGATCGGCCCGCTGTGCGAGGGCAGCGAGTCCGACATCCGCTATGCCATCCGGTCCACCTACTGGGAGGGCATCGACCTGATCGCAGCGGCCCCATTCCTGTTCTCGGCCGAGTTTGCCCTGCCGGCACGGCAGATGCGCGACCCCAGTTCGCGCTTCTGGGATGTGCTCAATGCGGGTCTCGATTCGGTAAGGGACCTCTACGACGTGATCGTCATCGACACACCGCCGTCGCTGTCGTACGTGACGATCAACGCGCTGTGGGCGTCTGACGGTTTGGTGGTGCCGGTGCCGCCCAGCGGGCTGGACTTCGCCAGTTCGGCGCAGTTCTGGTCGTTGCTCAGTGATCTGGGCGCCAACCTGGACAACCAGGAGTCGCAGGGCAACCACAAGACCTTCGATTTCCTGCATGTGCTGCTCAGCCGGGTCGACCAGGCCGATGCCGCCGCCCCGGCCGTGCGCCAGTGGATTGCGGCAACCTATGGCGAATACATGCTGCCGGTGGAAATTCCCAAGACCACGGTCACCAGCAACAAGGCGGCCGAATTCGCCACCGTCTACGACGTGCAGAAGTACGACGGCGCGGCCAAGACCTACAAGCGCGCCGCCGACGCCTACGACCGCTTCGTCGAACTGGTCGAAGAGTCGATCGTCGAAACCTGGCGCGGCCGCGCCGTTCGGCCGTGAGCCGGCGCATGGGCCAGGGCGCCAGCAGCCACAGGAGCAACAGATGAGCACACGTGACAGGCTTTCTCGGCTGACCGCCGACCTGGTGATGCCTTCGGCGCCGCCTGCCGAAGCCTTGCCGCCCCCACCATTGCTTGCGCAGGAGGCGGCTGCGGCACACCCAGGTGCAAGGGCGGTGCCGAGTGCGTCCGCGCCGCCGCCGCTGACCCCCCCGCCGACATCGCCACCCTGGCCGGCTGGTGTGGAAACCAGGTTTCCAGGAATGTCGCTGCGGCAGCCAGGTCGCAAGACCGGCCCCGGCGAGATGCTGGCGTTTCGCGGCCAGATGTTGGCAGCCGAAGGCGAGGTGGCGCGCCTGCGTGACGCGCTGCAACAGTTTGACGGCTCGCTGCCCACCAAGAAGCTCGACTCCAAAGCCGTGGTGTGCAGCCGCTGGGCCAACCGGCACGAAGCCAGCTTTGCCACTGCGGACTTCATCCGTTTCAAGGCCGACATTGAGCATGCGGGCGGCAATGTTCAGCCGATCGTGGTGCGCCCGATCAATGCGGAGGCCACCGCCTACGAGATCGTTTTCGGCCACCGGCGCCACCGGGCTTGCCTGGAACTGGGCTTGCCAGTGCTGGCCGCGATCTGGACCGCGCCGATGTCGGACCTGGAGTTGTTCGCTGCCATGGACCGGGAGAATCGCGAACGCGCCGATCTCTCGGCCTGGGAGCAGGGCAGCATGTACCGCAAGGCGCTGGAGGAGCAGATGTTCCCGTCCCAGCGCAGGCTGGCTGAATCGCTGGGTGTGTCACACACCTGGGTGCGCAAAGCCATAGCCGTGGCCGAGATACCTGATCCGGTGGTGCAGTGCTTCCGCAGCCCGTTGGAGCTGCAGTTCAAGCATGCCGAGCAGATTGCCGATGCGTTGATGTCCGACCGCAAGGGCGTCTTGCGCCGTGCTGAGAAGTTGCGGCAGTCTGAGCGCTTTTCGGCGTCGGCGGTGGTGGCGGCGCTGGTCGGCAAGCAGCGCGGTACAGGCGAATCGCCCCGTGAGATCCGTGTTGACGGCGTGCTTGCGGGCAAGATTTCCTGGGACGAGCGCGGCCAGGCGACGATCCGCCTGGTGCCCGGCGTGGCGCATGCCGACAACGTGGCAGCGCTGGTGGATGCGATCAGCGCTGTTGTGCAGGCGCCCGCGCGCAAGACCTGATCAGATCCGCCGCAGGGTGGAAACCTGGTTTCCACCCTGCGGCGCGCCTGCCGCTGTCACCGCCCCTTCAGGGCACACGGGCGCCGCGCGTGGGTCGTATTCCAGCCGTACGCTATCTGCATGCAAGCCATACGCCAGCCGCTGATTCGACCCACACCCGCCGCAGCGCCCATCGCTTCAAGCCTTGGCGCCACCGTCTGCAAATACCTGTTGCGTGGCCAAGTGGCGCCGTCCCTGCTCGGCCCGCACGCCATTGAAGCGCTGGGCCAGCCGCTCACGCATCAGGTCAGCTCCACTTGCCGTGCTTGTCAAGCACCAGGATTGACCGGGCCATCACGTTCCATTGAGGCTGTCGTTGAAGCTGCTCATGGCGCCACCAGGCCACCGGGGTGATCACCAGCTCTGACTGGCGCATGTGTACCAGGTCAGCAACCTGCAGCACAACGCTCAAGCGCTGCGCGCGAGTATGGCTGCGATGCGAACCAACCCGGCAACAGAACCCACGGTTCCACCGATAGCGCGCAGAACTGCGGCATCGTGGACGCGCAGAGCCGCTGGTGCAAATCGTCTCAGGGGCTGGATTTGAGATTGTGCCGGCGCACCAGCCGACCACAGGGCGAGCGCAGCAGGCGGCAACCCGGGCGCCTCGACACGTGCGACCAACGGCCCCTCGAACGGCTCCTTAAACGGCCACCAGACATCTGACTAGCGCTGCGCGTTGCACTGGCCGGCCGACGCATCATCCGGCGCTGCCAGAACATCCCGGCAGGCCACGCAAGCTCTGTTGGCCACGCGTGATCGTCACCGCCCAGCACGACAGCGGTTTGCGCTGCTGCCGCACTGCCCAAAGCAGAAATCGCTCGGCGTTCTGGCGGTAGGCGTGTTTGCATTCATTCCGCTGGTGCGGTCTGTGGGCGGCCGTTGGTGGGTCCCACCAGTTCCGCAGGGTCGGACATGGCGAGCGCGGGGTGATTCATGGCGGTGCCAGCAATAGGGCAGATGCCA
>JBBRJU010000411.1:0-3370 GCA_038218895.1 Burkholderiales bacterium | reverse complement strand
GCTGAAAAGCGCGCCTATGTCGTCGACCAGCTGGGCTTCGACGCCTGCATCGACCACCGCGCCCACAGCGATTTCAAGTCGATGTCGCAGGCGCTGAAAGAAGCCTGCCCGAACGGTATCGACGGCAACTTCGAGAACGTCGGCGGCATGATCCTGGATGCGGTGCTGATGCGGTCCAACGCCTTCAGCCGCGTGGCCATGTGCGGCATGATCAGCGGCTACAACGGCGCGCCGATTCCGCTGGCTGCGCCGCAGCTGATTTTGGTGAACCGCATGAAGGTGCAGGGCTTCATCGTCAGCGAGCACATGCAGCACTGGCCCACCGCGCTGGCCGAGCTGGGCCAGGGCATCGCCAGCGGCAAGTACAAGCACCGCGAGAGCGTGGCCCAGGGCCTGGCGGCCGCGCCCGAGGCCTTCATGGGTTTGCTCAAGGGCAAGAACTTCGGCAAGCAGCTGGTCAAGCTGGTCTGAGCATGGTGGAGCCGCTGTCATGGGCCTGGCAGCGCTTCACCGACCTGGGCGTCGACGGGCTGTATGACCTGCTGGCCCTGCGCGCCCAGGTGTTCATCCTGGAGCAGGGCCCCTACCTCGACCCGGACGGGCTCGACCGCCACAGCTGGCACCTGCTCGGCCGCGACAGCGCTGGCGTGCTGCGTGCCTACCTGCGGCTGGTCGACCCCGGCCTGACGTACGCCGAGCCGTCGATGGGCCGCGTGGTGCTGTGCAAGCCGCTGCGCGGCAGCGGCCTGGCCCGGCCTGGCCAACCGCATCAGCGCCCAGGCCCACCTGCAGCGTTTCTACGGCCGCCATGGCTTCCAGCCGGTGGGCGATGTCTACCTCGAAGACGACATTCCCCACATCCAGATGTGGCGCGCTGCCCGCTGATCCCACCCTGCTGATCCCACCCCGCTGAATCCACCCTACTGAACCCACCCCACAGAACCCCCCGATGACCGACCTGATCCTGCACCACTACGCCATGTCGCCGTTTGCCGAGAAGGTGCGGCTGATCTTCGGCCACAAGGGCCTGGCCTGGCGCTCGGTGCACATCCCGCCGGTATTGCCCAAACCCGATGTCACCGCGCTGACCGGCGGCTACCGCAAGACGCCGGTGCTGCAGGTGGGCGCCGACATCTACTGCGACACCGCACTGATCGCGCGCATGCTGGAAGCCCGCCAGCCCGCGCCCAGCCTGTACCCCGCAGCAGTACCCCTGGCCGTGCCGCTGGCGCAATGGGCTGACAGCGTGCTGTTCCAGGCGGCTGTGTGCTGGGCCATGCAGCCCGCCGGCATCGGCACCATCCTGGGCGACAGCAACCCGCAGACGCTGAAAGACTTTGCCGCCGACCGCGCAGCCATGCGCAACAACGCGCCGCGCCTCACCCTGCCCGACGGCACGGTGCAGTTGCGTAGCCACCTGGCAGCGTTCGAGTCGCAACTCGCCCAGGGCGGGCCCTGGCTGTTCGGCGCCCAGCCCTGCATCGCTGATTTTTCGGTCGGCCATTGCCTGTGGTTCATCTGCCGTGCCACGCCGGTGGCGGCGTTGCTGGACGCCTACCCGGCAGTCAGCGCCTGGCTCGGCCGCTTGTTCGCCATCGGCCACGGCCAGACCACCGAGATGTCGTCGGCCGACGCCGTGGCCGTGGCCGCCGGCGCCAGCAGCCACGCCGCGGTGGCGGTGCAGCCCGGACTGGGCTTCGACGCCGGCCAGGCCGTCAGCGTGTTTGCCATGGATTACGGCGCCGACCCGGTGGCCGGCACCCTGGTGGGCCTGACGCCGGAAACCGTCACCCTGCGCCGCAGCGATGCGCGGGCCGGTACCGTGCAGGTGCACTTTCCCCGCTTCGGCTTCCAGATCAAGAAGGACACTGCCGCCTGACGGCATTGCAGGGCCGTGCGGCCGCGCGACCGTGCGCACCGCAGCTGCCGCCGGATTTGGGCTTGAAACGCCCGTCAGACGGGTGGCAGCGCCGCTGCAGGCCGTTGTGCACTGCCGCCCCAGGGGGTGGCCTGCAGCGCGCTGGCCGGGTAGCCGCGGTCCACATCCAGCCCGGTGACCTGCCAGGCCAGGGCCTGGCCGCCGGCCAGCGCAAGGCCCGTCACCGTTGCAAACTGCAGCGGCCACACCACGCCGTGCAGGCGCCGGTGGTCGGCCAGGTCGACGGTGGCGATGGCAGCGCGGTCCAGCGCGGTCAGCGACACCTGCAGCCGCCGCAACAACAGCTGGTCGCGGTCGACGAACAGCGACAGACGGTCTGCCACCATGCCGCCCAGGCCGGGCGCCAGCGGCAGGTGCAGGTGGTCGCAGCGCCGGCCGTCCAGCGTCACCGGCTCGGCCCAGTTCACGATGCCGTCGAAATTCGCCAGCGCGATCGGGCCCAGCAGCAACAGGCGGTGCAGGGCGGCGTCCAGCGGCGTGGCGCCCGGGTCTGCCTGGTCGGCATGCAATGCCAGGCCGCCGCTGGCCGGCAGCAGCCGCAATTGCGCCGGCCCCCCGGGCTGCAGGCCACGCGCCGAAGGCCAGGGCAGGGCGTCGAAGCCCAGGTTCACGTCCTGCAGCTGCTGCCATCCGGCCAGGCCATGGGCGTCGGCCGCTTCACGCAGCCGCGCCCGGGCGCTGGTCGACCCCGGCCCCGCCAGCACCTCGGGCCAGGGCGTGGCGCAGCCGGCCAGGGCCAGCAGGGGCAACAGCGGGACGGCCAGCGCCCGGCCCAGCAGGCGGCGGCGCAGCCGGTGGGGGGCGGGCAGGTCGGTGGTCCAGGTGGTTGTCATGGTGGTGGTCATGGTGGGCAGCGCGGCGTGTTTGTTCTGCATTTTGCGGTGCTGCGCGCGCCTGCGACTTGATGCAACTTGGGGGCCAGGCCCGCCACACCCCCTGTGGCACACTCGCCGGCTTTGCCGAGAGAGGCCCCTGCGGGCCAGCCGATTTGGACAAGATTCTTCTGCAGATCGCGGCCGAGCTCCAGGTCGCCGCGCGCCAGGTCAAGACCGCTGTCGACCTGCTGGATGGCGGTGCCACCGTGCCCTTCATCGCCCGCTACCGCAAAGAGGCCACCGACGGGCTGGACGACATCTTGCTGCGTGCGCTGGAAGCCCGCCTGTCCTACCTGCGTGCGCTGGAAGACCGCCGGGCGGCCGTGCTGTCCAGCATCGACGATCAAGGCAGGCTGACGCCCGCGCTGCGCGCTGCCATCGACGCCGCGCCGACCAAGCAGGAGCTGGAAGACCTGTACCTGCCCTTCAAGCAAAAGCGCCGCACCAAGGGCCTGATCGCCCGTGATGCCGGGCTCACGCCGCTGGCCGACCAGCTGTTTGCCGACCCCACGCTGGACCCGCACACCGAAGCCGCCGCCTTCCTGAACCCCGAGGC
>JBBRJU010000410.1:0-3373 GCA_038218895.1 Burkholderiales bacterium | reverse complement strand
CACGATCGACGAGATGACCGGCGCCGCCACTTTGGTGGCAGTGCTGTCAGCGCCCGTGATCCAGGCCAACCTGGGCTACGGCATCGACTTCAACCCGTCGGCCGACTTCGCTGGCGGGTCGTCGCTGCGCCTGGTCAGCTCGGCGGGCAGCAACTTCGCGATCAACGCCAACACTGGCGTGGTGGGCAATGCCGCCAGCAACATCGGCAGCGGCTACACGGGGGTGGCCTACACCAACAGCATGCCGATGCCGACGATGGCACCTGCCGGCACCGCGCTGTACTACATCAACAGCAACACCGACATGCTGATGGTGGCCCCCGGCGGCTTCAACAGCCCGACCATCAGCGCGGTGGGTGACTTGGGCGTGGACGGGCTCAAGGCCAACGGCTTCGACATCGCCAACGGCATGGGCTATGCCGCCCTGAACCTGGACGCCGGCACATCGCTGGCCACCGGCATCTACAGCATTGACCTGGGCACCGGCGGTGCCACGCTGCTGGGCACCTACAACGGCACGCTGTCGGGCCTGACGGTCAGCGCCGTGCCTGAGCCGCAGACGGTGGCGATGCTGCTGGCCGGCCTGCTGGCCATGGGCGTGCTGACACGCCGCCGCCGGGCCTGAGCACGCCCCAAGACCGGCCGCTGCGTGCCTGGCCTGCGAAGGGCCAGGTCAGCCGGCGGCCAGGGCCTCGCGCACGGCGGGCAGCTGCCGGCGCGACACCGCCAGCGTTTCGCCGTTGGCCAGGCGCACCACCCAGCTGTCGTCGGCCTCCTGGCCGGTGGCGGCTGCCGGCGCACGCTCCAGCGTGCGCACTGCCGCCCGCGCCACCAGCGCGTTGCGGTGCACCCGCAGAAAACCGCCGCCCAGGCGTTGTGCCAGGTCGGCCAGGGGTTCGTCGAGCAGCCACTGGCCCTGGGTGCTGCGCAGCGTCACGTACTTCAGCTCGGCCTTCAGGTACACCACCTCGGGCAGCGGCACCCGCAGCACGCGGCCCCGGTCGCTGACCACCAGCACCGGCACCGGCGGTGCATCGGCTTCGGCCGGCACGGCCAGGCGCTGCGCCACCCGCAGCAGCGCCGCCTGCAGCCGGTCACGCCGCACCGGCTTGGTGATGTAGTCGGCCGCATCCACCTCGAAGGCGCGCAGCGCATGCTCGGCATGGGCGGTGACAAACACCACCATCGGCGGCGGGGCCTGGCCTGGCGCACGGCGCAGCGCATCGGCCAGCCGCAGGCCGCTGCCACCAGGCATCACGATGTCGAGCAGCACCAGGTCACACGGCGTGCGGGCCAGCAGTGCCAGCGCCTGCGGTGCGTCGCCCGCCTCGCCCACCACCCAGGCCAGTGGCTGCGGGTTGGCGTCGACCAGGCTGCGCAGGCGCAGGCGCGCCAGCGGCTCGTCGTCGACGATCAGCACACGCAGCGGGGAGTTTGGCGCGGGTGGTGGCGCGGGCGGCGGTGGTGGTGGTGGCGGCGGTGGTGGTGGTGGCGTGGATCGGGCTGGCAGTGGCGCCGGTGGTGGCGCGGCGCTGCTCACAGCGGCACCTCGATGCGGGCGTTGTACAGGCCATGCTCCACACCACAGTGCAGGCTGGCGGCCACGTCGTGCAGCAGGCGCAGCCGTTCGGCCACATTGGCCTGGGCGATGCCGTTGCCCGCCGGGCCGGGTGTCTCGGGCAGGGTGTTGGTCACCACCACGATGGCCATGCCGCGGCTGGCCCGGGTGCTGACGACGACCCGGCCGCCCCCCAGCGCCGGCTCGATGCCGTGGCGCACCGCATTTTCGACCAGCGGCTGCAGCACCAGCGGGGGCACGCTGGCACCGGCGGCGGCCGGGTCCAGGTCCCACACCAGCTGCAGGCGGTCGCCGAAGCGCAATTGCTCGATCGCCAGGTAGCGCTGCGCCAGGTCGATCTCCTCGTCCAGCGACACCGCGCTGCCGGTTTCGGCCAGCGCCACGCGGAACAGCTGGGCCAGGTCTTCCAGCACCGCTTCAGCGCGCTGCGGGTCCACCTGCAGCAGGGCCAGCGCGGTGTTCAGTGCATTGAACAAAAAATGCGGCCGGATGCGTGACTGCAGCTCGGCCAGCCGGGCGCTGGCCTCCACCGGCTGGGCCGCCGCCGCACGCAGCCCCAGCCAGTGCCACAGCGCCCAGGCCAGCATGCCACCGGCCAGTGCGCTGCCCAGCGCCGGCGCCGGCTGGCCCGCCACCAGGCCCAGCCCAGCACACATCGCCCAGCCGGCCAGCGCCGCCAGTGCACCCAGCGCCGCGAGCACGCCTTCACGCGCCACCGGCCCCAGGCCGGCCAGCCAGGGCCGCAGGCCGCACACCGCCGGCAGCCACAGCAAGGTGGCGGCCAGCGCCGCAAAGGCGCCGACTGTCGCCCGGCTGACGGCATCCAGCAGGCCTTGGGCCAGCGGCGCGCCGGCCAGCAGCACCACCACCTGCACCGACAGCAGCACCCGCAAGGCCAGGGCGGGCCGGCACAGGTGGAACTGCAGGGCCAGCCGGTGCCGCGCCTGCGTGGCATCGGCCTGCAGCGGGTCGAAGCGGCTGGCGTTGAACAGCGAACTGCCCGCCGCGCCCCGCAGGCGCCCGGTGTCGGGCCACAGGCTGGACGCACGGGGGCCGGTGTCGCCGGTGTCGCCGGTGTCGCCGGTATGGCCGGTATGGCCGGTGTGGGGCGGGGCGGGGTCGTCGGCGGCGGCAGCCATGGGCGTGAACGGCAGGGGTGGTGGGCGGGCCCACAAAAGGCCGAACCGATAATACGGGTTGCCCTGTGGCTGCACCGTCACCCCGGGCCTGCAGCAATCCGCCCGCAGCAACCAACCCGCAGAAGCCCCGCCCATGTCCGGCAACCAACTCGATCAAAAATCCAAGGCCTGGTCGGCCCTGTTCTCCGAGCCGATGAGCGATCTGGTCAAGCGCTACACCGCCAGCGTCGGCTTCGACCAGCGCCTGTGGCGCGCCGACATCGCCGGCAGCCTGGCCCATGCCGGCATGCTGGCGGCCCAGGGCATCATCGGCGCGCAAGATCTGGCCGACATCCAGCGCGGCATGGCGCAGATCGCGGCCGAGATCGAGGCCGGCCAGTTTGATTGGAAGCTGGAGCTGGAAGATGTGCACCTCAACATCGAGGCCCGCCTGACCCAGCTGGTGGGCGACGCCGGCACGCGCCTGCACACCGGCCGCAGCCGCAACGACCAGGTGGCCACCGACGTGCGCCTGTGGCTGCGCGGCGAGATCGACGCGCTGGCAGGCCTGCTGGTGGACATGCAGCGCGCCCTGGTTGGCGTGGCTGCCCAGCACACCGGCACCGTGATGCCCGGCTTCACCCATTTGCAAGTGGCCCAGCCGGTCAGCTTTGCG
>JBBRJU010000409.1:0-3376 GCA_038218895.1 Burkholderiales bacterium | reverse complement strand
GGTGTTGGCGGTGAACACCAGCGCCGGGACGTCGCCCTGCGGCGTGCACATCGGCAACAGCGCGGGGCAGTAGCCGTCGCGCAGCATCTCGCGGCGCCACAACACGGTGGTCTCGGCCTCGACCAGGGCGGCCGGCACCCGAAACACCAGGCCGGTGCAGCAGCCGGGCTGGCGCTCCAGCGTGAGCATCAGCGCCGGGCATTCAGGCGAGCCCCGGCCGCCGGTGATGCGGTAGCTGAAACGCCGCTGCCAGCCGCGCAGATCGGCCTGGCGCACCTCGGAGAAGCGGATGCCCGGGTCCCACATCAGCGAGCCATAGGCATAGACCCACAGATCCTGGCCGGCCGGGTGCTGCGCCAGCACCGCCTGGCGGCCGGCCTCGCGTCGGTCGCAAGGCACGCGCCAATCGGGGCCGCGGCCCTGCAGCCGGGCGCGCTCGTCCCATTCGGCCAGCACCTCGGGCGTGACCCGCAATGCTGAGGTGTCGGGCGATGTCAGGCGGCCCAGCAGGGTCGGCAGGTGGATGAAAGCCTGTGGGTTCACGCAGCTCCATGGACGGGCGGCTCACGGCGCCCGCCCCGCAGTGTGCCAAATCGCGCGGCGGCGAGGCCCGGGCGGGCCGCAGATCGCCTGGCCGAAGGGCCTGCGAATGCGGGTTTTTCCTCAATCCAGTTTGTTGAGCAAGTGGTCAACACCTTGTTCATAATTGAGCACATGGTCAATACGACGCGTGCCCGCGCACGGATCAGCGCACGAATCAGTGCACCAATCAGCGCACCGATCGGCACACAAGCCGGCACACAACCCGGCGCACCACCCCGCGCTGATGTGCGCGAAGGTGTGCGCGCGCCAGCCCGCACCCCAGCCAGTGCACCAGTCCGCGCAGCGGCCCTGGCCGCGCCGTCCCCCGGCCCTGTGCGGCGTCGGCTGCTGGCGCATCAGCGTGAACAACAGATCGTGGCCGGTGCCGCCGAATTTTTCGCGCGCCGGGGCCTCGATGCGCAGATGCGCGAGCTTGCCGCCGAGATCGGCATCGCACACACCTTGCTCTACCACTACTTCCCGACCAAGCGCCAGCTGATCGAACGTGTCTACGACGACACCATCGCCAGCCGCTGGCAACCGCACTGGGAGGCCTTGCTGGACGACCCGCATCTGCCCGTGGCCGACAAGCTGCTGGCCTTCTACCGCGACTACCTGGCCACCATCCTCACCGCCGACTGGCTGCGCATCCTGGTCTATTCGGGCATGTCCGACGGGCTCATTCCAGGCCGCTATTTTTCGCTGGTGCGCGAGCGGCTGTTTCCGCGGCTGCTGCGCGAAGCCCGCCGCGCCGCCGGCAGCCGCAGCCGCGCCAAGGCCAGCCCGCGTGAAGAAGCGCTGCTGATGGGCTTCCACGGCGGCCTGATCTATCACCTCGGCATCTGGCCGCTGATCTACCAGCAGACCTACGCCGGCCAGGGCGACAGCGCCCTGACAGACACCTTCATCGCCGACCGCATCCAGGGCTTTCTGGCGCAGGCGCCGCAGGTGATGCCGGCCGGCAGGCCCCAACCCGGAAAGACCGCATGAGCCTTGCCCTGAACCACTATGCGATCCGCACGCTCGACCTGCCGGCCTGCGAGCGGTTTTATTGCGGCGCCCTCGGCTTGTGTGTCGGGCCACGCCCGCCGTTCCCGTTTCCAGGGCTGTGGCTGTACCCCACCGAGACCACCGACTACGCGCAGGCGGCGGTGCACATCATCGCCATCGACCGCGACGACCCTGAAGGCGTGCAACAGTATCTGGGCGACCGCGACGAAACCACGCTGCACGGCACCGGCGTAATCGACCATGTGGCCTTTTTCGCCACCGGCCTGGCGCCGATGCTGGCACGGCTGCAGCAGCAGGGCATTGCAGTGCGAGAGCGCACGGTGCCGCTGCTCGGCCTGCACCAGGTGTTTGTCGATGACCCGAACGGCGTCGTCGTCGAGCTGAATTTCCCGGCCGACGAAGCCGTGGCCTGATCACCGGACAGCGCACACCATGGCACGCATCCTCATCGCCGGTGGGTCACTGGGCGGCCTGATGGCCGCCAACTTGCTGCTGCGCGCCGGGCACACGGTGCAGGTGCTCGAACGCTCGCCGTCGTCGCTGCAGGGCCGCGGCGCCGGCATCGTCACCCATGCAGAGCAGCGCCAGGTGCTGCGCCAGGCCGGCGTGGCCGTGGACGACACGCTGGGCATCGCCGTGGCCTCGCGCGTGGTGCTGCGCGCCGATGGCCAGGCCGCCTGCCGCTGGGAGCACCCGCAGATCCTGACGAGCTGGGGCCGGCTGTATGCCCTGCTCAGCGCCGCGCTGCCGCCCGGCTGCCTGCGGCTGGGCGCCGGCGTCACGGCGGTGGGCCAGACCGACGACAGCGTCAGCGTGCAGCTGGCCAGTGGCGAGACGCTGCAGGCCGATTTGCTGCTGGCGGCCGATGGCATCCGCTCGACCGTGCGGGCGCAGTTGCTGCCGGCAGTGCAGCCGGGGTACGCGGGCTATGTGGCCTGGCGCGGTGTCTGCGACGAAGCCGTGCTGTCGCGCTTCACCCGTGAAACGCTGTTTCCGCACTTCGGCTTCGGCCTGCCTGCGGGGGAACAGATGCTGGGCTACCCGGTGGCCGGCCTGCAGGACAGCACGGCCGAGGGCCAGCGGCGCTGGAACTTCGTCTGGTACCGGCCTGCTGCTGCGGGCGCCGCGTTGCAGGCACTGCAGACCGACGCCGACGGCAGCTACCATGCCGGCGGCTTGCCGCCGCAGGCGGTGTCTTGGCGGCAGATCGCGGCAATGCGCGCCGCTGCGCGCGAACGGCTGGCGCCGCAGTTTGCCGAAGTGCTGGAAAAGACCGCGATGCCGTTTGTGCAGCCGATCCACGACCTGGCCTCGCCGCAGCTGGCGCACGGCCGGGTGGCGCTGCTGGGCGACGCCGCGTTCGTGGCGCGGCCGCATGTGGGCATGGGCGTGGCCAAGGCTGCCGCAGACGCGCTGGCGCTGCAGCAGGCCATTGCCACGTTCGGCGCCACGCCGCAGGCACTGCGCCACTACGACCTGCAGCGCCGCGCCGCCGGGCTGGCCGTGGTCGAGCGGGGGCGCCAACTCGGTGCCGGGCTCGAAGCCTTGCCACCGGGTGGCGTGCCCACGCCGCGCCGCGCGCCAGACCTGGTGATGCGCCAAACCGCGATCGACCCCAGCCTGTTCGCCACCTATCCGCCTTGAGCCGGTCGGCCTGCCGGCCGCCCGGGCAACTTCACCGCAGACAACTCCACGACCACCCCCATGACCATCTCCATGACGACCCCCACGACCGCTCCCACGACCGCTCCCACGACTGCTCCCACGACCGCCCCCATGACCG
>JBBRJU010000408.1:0-3377 GCA_038218895.1 Burkholderiales bacterium | reverse complement strand
AAGTCGAAGTAGTTGCTGGCGTAGTACAGGTGGCTGGTGTGGCCCTCGTTGTAGTGGGCCTGCCAGGTCCAGCCCAGCCACTGCACCATCTCGACGATGGCGTCGACAAACTCCTGTTCTTCTTTCTCTGGGTTGGTGTCGTCGAAGCGCAGGTGGCACACGCCGCCAAAGTCACGCGCCAAGCCGAAGTTCAGGCAGATGCTCTTGGCATGGCCAATGTGCAGGTAGCCGTTGGGCTCGGGGGGAAAGCGCAGCCGCACTGGGGCCGGGTCCAGCGCGCCGGCGGCATGGTGGGCTGCGTCGCCCGGGCTGCCGCCCCAGTGGCGTTGCGCATACACACCCTGCTGCAATTCGCGCTCGATGATGCTGCGCAGAAAGTTGGCTGCGGGTTTGGCGCCGGGTTTGGCGCCGGGATGGGTGGAATCGGCGGTGTCGGTCGGCAGGGTGTGGCGCATGCCGCGATTCTAAGGATCGGCCCGGCGGCCGGGCACGCGAACAGTGCGGTCAGCGCCGGGCGCGCAGGCGCGCCAGCTCGGCGGCCACCATCGTGTCGCGCAGGCCCTGGCCGCGCAGGTTCAGCAGCGTCACCCCGCCGTGGATGGCCAGGCCCAGGCCCCAGCCCAGCAGCGGCCCCCAGTGCCAGTTGCCGCCGCGCACCAGGCTCAGGCCCACCAGGCCGGTGTTGACCAGCGTGTAGACCAGCAGGTGGATGGCAAACCCCATCTTCATGGCGACGCGCTTGCGGGCCAGGGCGTGCAGTTCGGTGTCGGTCATCATGGGCTCTCGCAGTTGGATTGGGGGTTTGGCCCGGGCGCGCGGGCATGGCATCAATGCGGGCCCAGGCCCTGCCACAGCAGCTGGCCCAGAAAGCGGCCCGGCAGCAGGGTGAACACGCCGGCGACGATGCAGCCGCCGATGTACATGCCGCGCATGGCCTTGCGGTGCGCCGCCACATTGCCCTGGCGGATGAACCAGATGCCGCGCGGCAGATTGATGGCCACGAGCACGGTGAACGCGTGGATGGGGGTGATGCCGGCCAGGTTGGGCATGTGCTCGCCACGCAGGAAGGCACTGGCCAGCGCGGTACTGCCCATCAGCAGTACCCAGGCCCAGCCCCAGGCGCGGTGGCTGCCGGTGCCCTTGCGTCGCAGCATCACCACGCTGCCGACCAGCAGCGCGCCCAGGGCGGTGACGAGGTGGAAGAACACCAGCGGGTGGCGGTGCAGCAGGTCGGTGATGGCGTGGATGACGGTGGGGGTTGTCATGGTGGTGCGGTGTGGCGGTGTGGCGGTGTGGCGGTGCGGGCGCGGTGTGGCGGTGTCTGACGCCATGCTAGGAAGCCGGCGCGCGCCGGTCTGCGGCCGCGTGATGAAGCGCCGCCCGCTGTCGCCAGCCGCCCGCTCGGTGGTGCGGGCTGCCGCGCCGGGCCTGTTGCACCGGCCGCCGGCCGCCCACCCGCCCGCCTACATGCCCTTGAACAGGTGGGCGTACAGCCGGCTGGCGGTCAGCCGCTCGGGCCGGCCGCGCAGCTGCAGCAAGACCTTGCCCGATTCATCCCGGGTGGCGGTGGTGATGGCGGCGGCCCGCACCACCAGGCTGCGGTGCACCTGCCAGAACAGCTGCGCATCCAGCCGCGGCAGCAGGTCGCGCAGCGACAGGCGGATCAGGTGCTCGCGCTCGGCCGTCACCACCCGCAGGTATTTGTCGGCGGCCTCGAAGTAAAGCACCTCGGCCACCGGCACCAGGTGCACGGTATTGCCCACACCGGCCTGGATCACGTCCAGCGGCGGTGCCGTGGTGGCCGCCGCGCTGCCGATGCCACTGTCCAGCAGGGCGCGCAACTGGGTCAGCGCCTGGCTCAGCGCCTGGTCCGGCGCTGCGCTGCCCGGCGCGGCGCCGCCATTGGCTGGTGGCGGCGGTGCGGCGGCCAGCTGCTTCTGCAGCCGCGCCACGCAAGCAGCCAGGCGGGCTGGTTCGACCGGCTTGACGAGGTAGTCCACCGCCTGGGCATCAAACGCGGCCAGCGCGTACTGGTCGTAGGCGGTGACGAACACCAGCAGCGGGAAGGGCTGCTCATCCGGCCAGTCTTCGGCCAAGGCCTGGGCGGCTTCCAGCCCGGTGGCGCCGGGCATGCGGATGTCGAGAAAGCAAATCTGCGGCCGCAGTGCCAGGGCCTGGGCGCTGGCGCTCAGGCCGTCGGCCACTTGCGCCACGATCTGCAGCCCCGGCCACAGGCGGGCCAGGTCGGCGGCCAGGGCCTGCGCCAGCAGGGGTTCGTCTTCAGCGATCAGGGCAGTGGGCATGGGCAGGACGTTCTCACAGGATCAAGCCGGTGGCGAGCCGGCCAGCAGTGGCAGCCGCACCTCGGCCAGGGTGCCGCCTTCCGCATCCGGCGCCGGCAGCAGCTGGAAGCTGGCCTGCGCGCCGTACAGCGTGGCCAGGCGCTCGGCCACATGGCGGGTGCCGTAGTGCTTGCGCTGGGCGCCGTCGGCCCCAGCGGCCGCGATGGCCCCAGGGTCCCCGGTGGCCGCACTGGCCGCATTGGCCGTTTTGGCGCCTGTCGCCGCCGTGGCCGCCAGCGCTGCCGCATCGCCGGACAAGCCCACGCCGGTGTCGCGCACCGTCAGCAGCAGCATGCCGGCCTGCTGCTCGGCGCGCACGGTGATGTGGTCACCGGCCACCTGGGGCTCCAGTTCGTGGCGGATGCAGTTTTTCACTAGCGGTTGCAGCAGCAAGGGCGGCACTGGTTGCTGGCGCAGCGCGTCGGGCAGCTGCAGTTGCACCTGCAAGCGCGGGCCCATGCGCACCGCCATCAGCGCCAGGTAGTCGTCCAGGCAGGCAAATTCAGTGGCCAGCGCATGCAGCGGCGCATGGCTTGCGCCCAGCGTGGCGCGCAGGTAACGGATCAGGTGGTCCAGCATGGCCTGGGCGCGGGTGGCGTCCAGGCCGATCAGCACCCGCAGGTTGGCCAGGGTGTTGAACAGCATGTGCGGCTCCAGCTGGCTCTGCAGCAGGCGCAGCTGGTTTTCGCTGGCCTGGCGGCGTGATGCCTCGGCCTCGGCAGCCATGGCTGCCATCTGGCCGCGCAGATAGAAGTTGTAGGTGGCAGCGGCCGACACCCCCACGGTGATGGTGAGCACGACGGTCAGGGTGGACAGATTGCCCAACGACACGGGCACGGGGATGCCCAGCAGCAGCGCGCCCAGGTGCATCCCCATCCCATAGCCCACCAGCGTGGCCAGCAGCACATACGGCGCCATGAAGGCCCAGCCCGGCCAGTTGGATTGCAGGTGCGGGCCGCTCACACTGCGGCGGCGCAGCCAGGCAGAAATGCCATAGCGGCCGGCCTCGATCAGCCCCTGGATGCAGCCGCCGAT
>JBBRJU010000407.1:0-3404 GCA_038218895.1 Burkholderiales bacterium | reverse complement strand
GCGCAGGTCGCGGTCGGTGACGATGCCCAGCAACTGCCCTTGTGCGACCACCAGCACCGACGACACCCGATGGTCACGCATCAGCTCTGCTGCCACGCGGATGCTGGCGGTGGGGGGCAGCGTGACGGGCGCGCGCTGGATCAGCGCCGACACCGGCATGGTCAGCAGGTTCAGCTGCGGATCGGCGCTGGCGGACGCAGGCGCGGCCGGGTGGGGCAAGTCAGGCAAGTCAGGCAAATCAGGCTGGTCGGTCAGGTCACGCCGGTCACGCCGGTCAGGCAAGTCAGGCAAGTCAGGCAGGTCAGGCAGGTCCGGCGACGCCAGCAGCGCCTGCAGCGGTGGGTGATCGGCACGCAGCGCTGCCACAGCAGCTGCCGGCAGCCAGGCCACTTGCACGCTGGCCTGGGCCAGCGCCGCCCAGGGCCGTGGGTCGTCATGCGGCGCCGCGCCGCTGCCGAAGAGGTCGCCAGCGCGCAGCGGCACATGGCTGGCCGGCTGCTGCCGTTGCAGCACGGCAGTGCCCGCCAGCAGCCAGCCCAGCCGTTGCGCCAGCGCCATGCCATCGGCCAGGCAGCTGCCGGCCTCGGCTGCTTCTACCTGCAGCTGGGCGCAAAGATCGGCCTGGGCGGCTGGGCCCAGCTGGCCGAACACCGAATGGGCCCGCACCGCAGCGGGCAGATCTGGGGCGGTCGGCAGGGCAGCGGTCATGGGGCGGCAGACGGGCCGCCATCAGGGGCCCGGTGGCTGTGGACACGGCTGCATTGTCGGCAACCGGGCAGTCTGCAGGCTGACCGGCGTCAATGCCCGTTAAGCTGCTACCCATGCCGATGATGATGTGCACGCCCAGCGCCCGCCACCCCTTCCACCTGCTGCACGCGCTGGTGCTGCCCATGCTGGTGCTGCTGGCCCTGTCCACCAGCAGCGCCGCCCAGGCCTGCGGCCGGCTCACCCTGGCCAACATGAACTGGCAATCGGCCGAGCTGCTGGCCCAGGTCGACCGCTTGATCCTGCAGGCCGGCTACGGTTGCCAGGTCGACATGGTGCCTGGCGACACCGTGCCCACCCTCACCAGCATGGTGGCCAAGGGCCAGCCCGACGTGGCGCCCGAGGCCTGGATCAACGGTGTGCGCGAGCCCATCGAGAAGGCTGTGGCCGCCGGCCGCCTGCACCTGGCCGGCACGGCCTTGAAGGATGGCGGCGTCGAAGGCTGGTGGATCCCGAAGTTCGTGGCCGACGCCCACCCCGAGATCCGCAGCATCGCCGACGCGCTGAAGCGGCCTGATCTGTTCCCGGCGCCCGAGAACCGCCAGCAGGGCGCGGTGCACAGCTGCCCGTCAGGCTGGCAGTGCCAGATCGTCGTGGCCAACCTCTTCAAGGCCTACGGTGCGGCGGCCAAGGGCTTTGTGCTGGTGGACCCGGGCGCGGCGGCCGCGCTGGACGGCACCGTGGCGCGTGCCTACCAGCGCCAGCAGGGCTGGCTGGGCTACTACTGGTCGCCCACCGCGCTGCTGGGGCAGTACGCGATGGTCAAGCTCGCCGAGGGCGTGCCGCATGACGCCGCCGAATGGCAGCGCTGCACCCGTGTCAACGGCTGCGCCGACCCGCAGCCCAATGCATGGCCGCGCGCCGCCGTGTACACCCTGGTGACCGACCGTTTCAAACAGGCCGGCGGCCCGGCCTATGCCTACCTGGCTCGCCGCAGCTGGGACAGCGCCACCCTCAATGCCCAGCTGGCCTGGATGCGGGCGCAGCAGGCCACCGGCGAGCAGGGCGCACGCCAGTTCCTCAAGACCCGGCCCGAGGTCTGGCAGCTTTGGGTCGACCCGGCGGTGGCAGCCCGGGTGCGCGCCGCCCTGTGAGCCCTGGTTTTCCGGCGCTGGATGCCGACACGCTGACGGCGCTGAAGCTGGCCATCGACGGCGGCTTCCAGGCCTTCAGCCAGCGCCACGGTGCGGCCATCGAGGCGGCCTTTGCACCGCTGCAGGGCCTGCTGATCGCTGCAGAGCGCGGGCTGCTGGCCTTGCCCTGGCCGCTGCTGCTGGCATTGGTGGCAGCGCTGGCCTGGGGTGCGTCGCGGTCGTGGCGGCTGGCGCTGGGCAGTGCGGCCACGCTGGCGCTGCTGGGCCTGTTCGGCCTGTGGGACGACACACTGAAGACCCTGGCCATGGTGCTGGTGGCCACCGCCCTGGCGGTGTGCATCGGCGCCCCGCTGGGGGTGCTGATGGCCAGGTCGCCACGCCTGCAGCGGGGCTTCAGCCCGTTGCTGGACCTGATGCAGACCCTGCCCAGCTTCGTTTACCTGATCCCGGCGGTGATGCTGCTGGGCATCGGCCGGGTGCCGGGCCTGCTGGCGGTGGTGGTGTATGCGTTGCCGCCGATGGTGCGGCTGACCAGCCTGGGCCTGCGCGAGGTGGACCGTGACGTGCTGGAGGCGGCCGATGCCTTTGGCGCCACGCCGTGGCAAAAGCTCTGGGGCGTGCAGCTGCCGCTGGCCCTGCCCACGCTGATGGCCGGCATCAACCAGACCATCATGATGGCGCTGGCCATGTTGGTGGTGGCAGCGATGATCGGCGTGCAGGGCCTGGGCCAGCCGGTGCTGCGGGCCATCAACAACCAGTATTTCGCGCTGGGGCTGTTCAACGGCCTGGCCATCGTGGCGATCGCCATCGTCTTCGACCGCATCGCCCAGGCCTGGGGCTGGCGGATGCAGCGGCACCGCCAGCCACCCGGCCAGGCACCGGGTCAGGCTCCAGGCCAGCGTGGCCATGGCTGAGCTGGCGCCCGCGCTGCAACTGCAGGGCCTGGGCAAGCACTACCCGGGCGCGGCGCAACCGGCACTGCATGCGGTGGACCTGCTGCTGCCTGGCGGTGCCATCTCGGTGGTGATGGGGCTGTCGGGCTCGGGCAAGAGCACGTTGCTGCGGCTGCTGAACCGGCTGATCGAACCCAGCGCCGGCCGGGTGCTGTGCGGCCCGCTGGATGTGACGGCACTGGCCGCCGAGCCGCTGCGCCGTTGGCGCCAGCAGGCCACGGCCATGGTGTTCCAGCGCTATGCGCTGCTGCCGCACCGCACGGTGCTGCAGAACGTGGCCTACCCGCTGGCGCTGCGCGGCGTGCCGGCCGCCGATGCGGCGCGCCAGGCGCGCCAGTGGCTGCAGCGCGTGGGGCTGGCCGGCGTGCACACCGCCTGGCCGGCGGCCTTGTCGGGCGGCATGCAGCAGCGGGTGGGCCTGGCCCGCGCGCTGGCGGCCGACGCACCGGTGCTGCTGATGGACGAGCCCTTCGGCGCACTCGACCCCTTGCACCGCCGCGAGATGCAGGACCTGCTGTTGGGTCTGCAGCAAGACCTGCGCAAGACGGTGGTGTTCATCACCCATGACCTGGACGAGGCGCTGCGCCTGGCC